>JAZFSJ010000443.1:0-5523 GCA_036446115.1 Thermodesulfobacteriota bacterium
TCCCTGAAGTAGGCTCCAGGATCGTTTTATCCTTGGTCAGCTCACCTGACTCCTCTGCCTTTTTTATCATATAATAAGCTGGACGATCTTTAACCGAGCCACCTGGATTATTCCCCTCAAGTTTACCCAAAATTCTTACTTTAGAATTTCCGTTTAAACCGGCTATTTCTGTGATGGGGGTATTGCCAATGACAGACAAGATACTCATAAACTTCTACCTCCAAAAATCAGGTTAACCTTTAATCACCTTTGTTTGATTATAAACGATTTTTACAAATTTTTAAAGCATTTTATGTGACGTGAACTCGGTCAGGAAGTTTGTTAAAAGGGAGTCAGGTTTAACCAATTAAAATATTTACACAATTACTTAAGTAAATCGTGAGCTAAGTTCTTATTTGCGCTCCATACTTAGCCAAAAAGTTTATTTTTATGGCTGTCTGTAGACTTTCACCTCAATGGGGGAATAACTATCTACTTTTTTGGTGAAATTTTTTATAAATAATTCATCTAAAAGCTGGACGGAAAGGATGCCCGCAATAGCCATCTCATCAATCTCTCCTACGGCTCCTCCCTTTTTTCCCTTGGCTATCAATTTTTTTACCGCATCAGCTCGGAAATATCCTTTCTTCTTAATTTGTTGTTCTGAGAGAAGTTCTTTGACAAATGCAGGTGAATGTTCGCCTAAAAAGCTTTGGGAAATAGGGGCACGGTAGGGGTGCTTATCGCGATTTACAACCTCCGGGGGGATAAGTTCTTTGAAGGTCTCTTTGAGGATATACTTTTCATTGAGTCCCTTTAGTTTTAAATTAGGAGGAAGTCCACAACAAAATTCTACAAAGTGGTGGTCAAGAAAGGGGTAACGGCCTTCGACACTGTGTGCCATGCTCACTCTGTCCCCCTGTGAAGAGAGAAGATAGTTGGATAAAAATATCTTGATCTCGATAAATTGGGCCTTGTGCAGTGGATGCCAATCATGAAAATGATCTCCGAGCGTTTTCTCAAACTCTTCAATGGCATCGTAGGTGTCGATTTGTTCTCTGATGGTGTTGTCTAAATAGAGCTTGATCCTGGAAGTGTTCTTCCAGCGGATGAGGTGAGAATAGTAACTTAAGTGAGTGTCTTCTAATCCCTGCTTAAAGAAATGGGAGAGATAGCCCCTAGTTTTTGGAGTGGAACGCCCTAAGTAAGGGTACAATTTTTGGATAAGAAGGGGACGGATGCGGGATGCTGGATTTTTTGACCAAAAGCGTCTCACCATAGTTTCTCTGAAGATGTTGTATCCCCCAAGCATTTCATCTGCCCCTTCCCCGGTGAGCACAACCTTCATTTCCTGGTCTCTGACCAGTTGTGAAAGTAGCATAAGGGGGGTTGGGGCTGTCCTCAGAAGCGGACTCTCCGTGTGCCAGATTAGCATGGGGAAGGCCTCTGCGATATCAGAGTGGGTACAGGAGATTTCGTGGTGATCTACATCTAAGTGTTCAATTACTTTCTTTTGAAAGTGGCTCTCATCATAGATTTGGTCAGAAAATTGTATGGAAAATGTGCTCAAACGTGAAGGTGTTATTTTTTTGACCAAGCTGGTGATAATGGAAGAATCAAGACCACCACTCAAGTATGCTCCCACAGGCACATCTGCTCGTAGCCGAATCCTGGTGGACTCCGTAAGCAAGTGGGAAAGTTGTTCGATGTAGTCCTCCTCTGAGAGGTGACTTTCTGAATCTTCTTTGAATGGTGGTTCCCAATAGTTCTTTATTTGAATGGACGAGGTATCTTGATTATAGATTAAGAAGTACCCGGGCGAAAGTTGCCAGATATCTTTGAATGCGGTGCGGGGGGGCAGGGTAGTCCACATGGTAAAGATTTGGTCTAAGGCAGTAGCGTCTATTTGCCTGGAGATATGAGGAAGAGTAAAAAGAGATTTAATCTCGGAGGCAAAGGCGAAACAGCCTTTCTGAAAGCTATAAAAAAGTGGACGTATTCCCAGCCGGTCACGGGCGAGGAAGAGGTGACGATTTTTAGTATCCCAAATGGCAAACGCAAACTGACCATTTAAGTGTTGCAGACAATCAGGGCCGTATTCTTCGTAGGCATGGATGATAACTTCTGTGTCTGTTTTGGTATAAAAGGTGTGGCCCTTTGCTTCTAAAATGGGACGCAACTCGACGTAGTTATAGATCTCTCCATTAAAGATAATCCAGAATGATCGGTCTTCGTTGTGGATGGGTTGAGAGCCGGTATTAAGATCGATAATACTTAGACGGGCATGCCCCAAGGCAATCTGGTTACCAAGGTAGATGCCAAATTCGTCTGGTCCACGATGTCTCAGAGGGAAGATCATCCTCTTCATCTCTTCTACATCCACCTGTTTACCCTCAGGTCTGATGATACCAGCTATGCCACACATTATAATCGTTCCTTGCGGTTTTTGGTTTTAACTATGATCCGGTATAAATGATTATCCCTTTACAGTCTGTAGATAGGGAGAGATGTTCATTTGAAAAGGGTTTTATAGTACGAGAAGGAATATCTAACTCATCGAGTACCTGCTTAAATATTCCAGGTCCCTCATTTTTAACATGTTGAATAAATAGAATGGCCATATACATTAATGGTGAAATTGTTGTGCAATGGGCATTCTTCTTCCGAATCCGAAAGCCTTGGAAGTTATCCTTAAGCCAGGCGGAGCCTGTCTGCGCTTATACTCATTTCGATCCACCTTTTCTAATACCTCTTTGACCAAAGCAGGATCAAAACCCAGGCGAATAATTTCTGCTTTCCCCTTATTCCCTTCGATGTAGGAGTGTAAAATTTCATCCAGGATTGCGTAAGGGGGAAGAGAGTCTTCATCCTTCTGATCGGGGCGCAGTTCCGCAGAGGGGGGTTTAGTGAGAACGTTTTTAGGAATCCATTCTTTTTCTCTGTTAAGATACCCTGCCAGTCGATATACGAGCATTTTGGGGAGATCGGAGATAACCGCCAAACCACCGGCCATATCACCATAGAGCGTGCAGTAACCCATAGCTATCTCTGATTTATTTCCTGTGGTGAGTAGAAGGTGGCCGTATTTGTTGGATAGGGCCATCAGTAGAGTTCCTCGGATTCTCGCCTGCAGATTTTCTTCTGTCACGTCTTCAGTCATGCCTTTGAAAATGGGGGAAAGAGATTCTTTATAGAGAGAAAAGATCTCTCCAATAGGGATTATCCGGTAGTCAATACCAAGATTCTCTGCGAGGCTCTTTGCATCTGTTAAACTGCTTGAAGAAGAGTAGGAAGAAGGAAGTAGTATGCCCAAGACGTTCTCCTTTCCCAACGCTTGGACCGCTAAGAGACAGGTGAGGGAGGAATCAATCCCACCGCTTAAACCAAGCAAGACCTTTTTAAAACCGGTTTTTTGTGCATAATCTTTAATGCCTAATAAGAGGGCTTGATGAATAGAGACTAGGTCATCTTCTTTAAAAGTGGTTTCTGCACGGGCTAAATTGTTAAAATCAACTATTACAAAATCCTCATCGAAACATTTAGCTTGAGCAACGAGGCTTCCCTTTTCATCCAGGGCAAAACTCCCTCCATCGAAAATCAGACTATCGTTTCCCCCTACTTGGTTAACAAAGATTATGGGGAGTTGATATTTCTTTACCCCATTTGCAATCATCTGGTAGCGGAGTTTCCTTTTGCCCAGAGAAAATGGTGATGCGGAGATGTTAATGATTAGATCTGACCTCTGGGTTGCCAGGTCCCTTATGGGATCCTGAGGATACAACCTCCTTTCCCAGAAATCCTTGTCGTTCCAGATGTCTTCACAGATAGAGATCCCAAGAGTTACACCATGGAAAGAAGTTGGCGTTATCTGGAGTGCCGGTTGAAAGTATCGCGTTTCGTCAAACACGTCATAAGAGGGTAAGAGCGATTTTGCCTGGACAAAAGTAAGCTTGCCTTTATAGAGAAGTCCTGCGCAGTTGAGCAGGGGCATGCCGGGCATTTGTGGATTTTTTCTGATGCACCCTATAATAACACCAGTCTCCGGGGCATGTATAGCGAGTGTTTCCAGAGCAGAGAGCGCGCTTACAATAAAGTCTTCTTTTTCCAGCAGGTCCATGGGGGGATAGCCTATGAGCGATAATTCTGGAAAGATGACCAGTTCAACTTGGTCTTTCTTGGCTCGTGCGATAAAACTTTTTATCTTTGCTAGATTGCCAGCAATATCGCCGATGGTAGGGTTGATTTGTGCCATTCCCACTCTTAGTTTCATGATTGTCTCTCAATGAGTTTTTTAAACGAAAATCCTTTATGGTTATCAATAGGGTAGGGGAGAGAAAGAGAATTTTAGTGATTTTTAAATACAGGAATGGAAATCCTTTTATGTTTAGATTTTTTCATGAGTTCTTCAACGCGAGAACGAATTGTAGGTGAAGTTTTTTTATCACCGTTAGATATAATTTCTAAGATAGTTTGATCAAGTTGTTCGTAGGTGATCTTGAGTTCATCTTCATCTGTTTGTCCGGGCAGGAGTCCTGCTGAGGGAGGTTTAGTGATAATTACATCTGGCAGGGCTAGTTGTTTTGCCATCTCTATGACTTGAAATTTAAGTAGATCACCTATGGGCAGAATGTCGGCACCTCCATCTCCATACTTGGTAAAATAACCAACCGTAATCTCACTTTTGTTGCCAGCACCTGCAACCAGATAATTTCTCAGGCTGGCATAATAGTAGAGACTAATCATTCTTAGACGGGGTTTTAGATTGGACGTAGTATTTTTATCTGCAGGGGGGAGAATGGCAATCAGAGAATCGTATGTGGGACTCAAATCGATAGTTATGGTTTCCAACTGCAGGTGCGAGGCAATAAGTCTTGCATCTTCTGCATCTTCCTTTTGACTGTGACAGGGAAGGATCAATCCTAAAACCTTATCAGATAGAGTTCTTTTGGCGAGGGCAGCCACCACTGCGGAGTCGATCCCACCACTTAAACCTACTACTATCCCTTGAGCACCCACCTGCTCCACCTGATCCTTTATCCACTGGCTTATCGCAATGATGATTTCCATCTATACCTCCCCCCGTGATTATGTGTTCTTTATTCTCCCTCTACCTCTGTTAATACATCGAGTTTAACCGCTCTTACTTTCCGGTAAACTTCCTGGGGTTTTCTTAGCTTACCTTCCACCGCGAGAAGGTCTTTTTCAATCGAAATGTCAAACAGTCTCTCATTCTCTTTTAAGTAGGGAAGGATAAGATCCCAGTCATCCGGAGTGAGAGAGTCAAACTCCCCTCCGTTTAACTGTTCTTCCACCAGTTTATTGTGTGGATCTCTCGCATAGAGAGCGCCACCTGAGGCCAGGGAAAAGAGATTAGATCCAGGGTAAGGGGTTGCCTGCTCTCTCACCTTCCCGTTTTTATCAAATTCGATTCCGTTTAAAACCACAAATCCCCCACCACGCAGAGGGTCTCCTGCCATAAAAGCTTCGGCCAGGTAATCTAAAGCGGTTCCATTAATCACTACCCTGGGACGTCCCACCGCATTG
>JAZFSJ010000444.1:0-3422 GCA_036446115.1 Thermodesulfobacteriota bacterium
TTTTTCTTTCTCCTTTCTTGTCCCTTCTCTTAAGGGAACAGAAAAATAGAAGGTTGCTCCCTTATTCACTTTCCCTTCGGCCCAGACTCTTCCTTGATGCCTGTGAATGATTCTTTGAACCAGGGCAAGACCTACTCCGGTTCCTTTGAACTCTTCCTGAGAGTGAAGTCTCTGAAATACCCCGAAGAGCTTATCAGAGTATTTCATATCAAATCCTACTCCATTGTCTTTAACATAGTAGATATTCTCATCTTTCTCCAACCTTCCACCAACTTCAACAAGAGAACTCTTTTCATTCCCACTAAATTTAATGGCATTAGAAAGAAAGTTAATTAGCACTTGGCGAATCAATGCCTGGTCGGCGTGGGCGGGAGGAAGAATGTTCACCTTTATCTTGATTCTAGGCTCAGAGTCAAGAACCGTCAGTTCTTTAAATATATCTTTAACCATCTTCTCCATGTCAATATCTTTCTTTATTATCTCCTTTCGTCCCTGGCGAGAGAAGGTAAGAAGATCGTTAATCAGCTCACCCATCCTCCTCGTATTGTCTCGAATGACATCGATAACCCGCCTACCTTCCTTATCAAGTCCCTCACGATGATCTTCCAGGAGTATCTGAGAGAAGCCATCAATCGCCCTCAATGGGGCTCTTAGGTCATGCGAGACCGAGTAGGAAAATGCTTCAAGTTCTTTGCTGACAAGCTCGATCTCCCTCAGGCGACGCTCAAGCTCTCGGTTGAGCCCCGCTACTTTCAGCTCTACCTGCTTTCGCTCTACGGCATAGAGAATAGAGCGTTTCAACAAGCTACTGGTCACTCGACCTTTAACTAGATAATCCTGCGCACCTTGCTGGACTGCGTCGAGGGCCAGCCTTTCATCTTCCAGTCCCGACATCACCACAATAGGCACCTGAGGTGCGTGGTCGTGCACTCTGGTAAAGGTTTCTAATCCATCCGAATCCACCAGGGTCAGATCCAAAAGGACAATGTCGGTTCCGTTCTCGGTTAGATGCTCCAGCCCCAGTGACACTCGGTCAACACAACTTAATTCCACGCTAAACTGGGGACTCTTTGCTTCGACCAACATCTTCTTTGTATACTGGGTGGCAAAGACGCTATCCTCAATTAACAGGACTCTAATAGGTTTATTGTCCATTTCCCCACCTCACCCTCAAACAGAAAGAATGCCGTTCAGTCGCTTCAATAGCTCTTCAAAAGAAGCCACTTTTTGTCCATTTAACAATTTCTGGCAGACCTCTACGCTTTCCACAAGCAAAGGAATGACATCAGCACTAATTACCAATCTCTCACTACTGGCCGCTCTAAAGATTTCCTCTAGAGCTTGGGTTACTTTTTCCAGATCACCAAAGCCAACACTCCCGGAAGAACTCTTAATAATGTGCGCATAACGAAAGAGACGACGCAGGATTTCGGCATCTGGCTTTTCACTCAAGGCAGATATGTCCTTCCTCATCTCCTCAATCAGATCTTGCACCTCTTTATAGAATTCCTGCATTAATTAATGGTTATATGTTATCTCTGACATTGTCCCTCCTATCACCCACTACTCTTACTTCTCTCATGTTCCCAGCGCTCTTATTATAGCCTTGGTAGTCTCTGGTTCCAGGATGAAGACAAGATGACCACGACGCACCTCTTCTCTAACGATAAATTCACTTTCCATGATTACCGCGTATTCTGTTTTCAAAGACATTTGAGCAAGAAGTTCATCCAAGACCGCCCCTAACATATCATAGGCAAATCCGGGCACAGAATGGGTAATCCTCACTTTCAACTCATCAGCTAGCACCCGCATGTAGGACCCGATTATGATATTTCCCAGCTCCTTCAAAGCTGACAACCCCATTTCATCCAGATTCTCCATTTTATCCACTTTCTGTCCGGTAAGAAGATTGGCCAGTCTTAGAGATTCAGGAGAAGAAAGCACCAGAAGGATGCTCCCCGAGATTTTACCACTGATCAGGAAATAGACCACACTAGCAATTCTACCCCCTCCCCCCAGGATCTCCGGAACCTTTTCCACACTCTCCACCATAATATTGGGTACAGTGACGTCCACCTTCCTACCCAACAAGGCTGACAGACTGGTGGCCGCATTACCGGTAGCTATTGATGTAATTTCCCTCAACACGTCTAGTCGGATTTGATCAAATTCTATCTCACTCATAGTTTCACCTTTTCGACAATAACGATGTCACGTCTACAATTAGCGCTACTTTTCCGGTAGCCAGGATGGTAGCACCGGAGGCAGCCTCGATCTCCCTCAGAATTCCGCTGAGCGGTTTTATCACTACCTCTTGTTGTCCCAAAAGACTATCCACTACCAGACCTGCCTTCCTTCCTCCTGCTTCCACTACCACTAGCGAGAGAGTAGAGATTCTGCCCTCTACCCGGGAGGATGGAGGACTAGTTCGGGAAGAGGCAAAACCAAATCTCTCCCTCAGTCTAATTAAAGGAAGCACCGTGTCCCGATGGGAAATCACCTGGTGCTGCTCGATAGTCTTGATGTCCCCTGCTGAAACCTTTATGGTCTCGATTATCGATGACAATGGAATGCAGTAGGTCTCACCACCAATGCCCACCAGCATGGTGGGAAGTACGGCCGTGGTCATAGGCAGCTTGATAGAAAGTATCGTACCCTCGCCCAGCTTGCTATCAATTTTTAGGCTTCCGCCCAATGATTCCACCTTGACCTTGGCTGCGTTCAGCCCCACACCCCTGCCCGCTGCCTCCGTAACCTTTTTGGCCCTGCTATATCCCGGATAGGTAGTAAGCATTATCACTTCCCTGGGGCTAAGGGCTGAGAGCTCTTCTTTGCTGATAAAACCCCTTCTGACGGACACCTCTTTTACTTCCTCAATATCTATACCCTTGCCATCATCAGAGAGTTCGATAACGACAAAATCTCGTTCTCTTCGCGCCAGGAGTTTTATTTTCCCTCTGGCCGGTTTTTTCTGCCGTTTTCTATCCCCAGGTTCCTCAATGCCATGAATGACTGCGTTTTTCAAAAGATGCAGTAAGGGTTCGTTTATCTCATCCTGGATGCTGCGATCCAGGCCAATACCACTGACGTTAATGAGCAAATCCACTTCCTTATTATAGCCCACTGCCATATCCCTCACCATTCGGGGATATGGTGCAAAAATATAGTCCAGAGGCACGAGTCTCATTTCCATGCTGTGGTCCTGAAGCTGGGAAATCAGTCTGGACATCTGGGCCACGGTCTCTGCCAGACTATTATTCTCTATCGCTTGGGCTATCTGGACCAGTCTGATTCTATTTATGACCAATTCTCCTACCATATTGGCAAGACTGTCCAGGTCAGCTAAAGGAACTCGCACCGTCTGAGCTTCGCTCGAAGAAATAGATGAGAAAATCTCTTCAGCCTGCTTTTCCGCATTA
>JAZFSJ010000445.1:0-3443 GCA_036446115.1 Thermodesulfobacteriota bacterium
GGTAATAATAAACGGGTTTACGTACTTGATGGAGTCAACAATAAGGTAAAGGTGTTCAACCGCAAAGGTACTCTCCTCTTTTCCTTTGGAGGAACGGGTAGAGGAAAAGGGAAATTAAATTTCCCGCTGGGCATTGGTATAGATGAAGCTGATCGGATTTATATAGCCGATTCTGGAAACCATATGGTGCAAATCTTTAGCCCTGAAGGAAATTATCTCTCCCAGTTTTCAACTGAAGAAACTGCTAAAGAAAAGATTAAACCTTCTGATCCTACAGATGTAGTAGTGAACAACACTTTAAAAAGATGTTACGTTGTTGATAATGACAATCATTGGATTCTCGCCTACGATCTTGAAAAAAGGGTGCCTCTCAAGACTTATGGAACCATGGGAATGGGAGAAAGTGAGTTTCGTTTCCCCTTTCTGCTCGATATTGACCAGGAAGGAAATCTTTACATCGTTGAAGTGATAAACACCAGGGTAACGGTTATCGATCCCGAAGGAAACTACCTCACCACTATTGGAAGCTGGGGGGTAGAAAAAGGAGAGTTATACCGACCTAAAGGGGTAGCTATTGATGCTAAAAACAGGGTGTTTGTAAGTGACAGCTACCTGGGTATCATACAGGTGTTTGATAAGGATGGAGACTTTCTCTTCGTCCTTGGAGACGAAAAAGGTAACATTATGAAATTCGAAACACCAACCGGCCTCTTTATTGATAAGGACATGAGATTGTATGTAGTAGAGATGTTTGCTGATCGAGTAAAAGTGCTGCGTTTGAAAAACTAGCAACCTTTGCCCCCTTGATTAAATCAATCTTAAATGGTGATAGTTTCATTGCGGACGACACCCCCTGATAAGTACCTTTGCCTTTGTTCATATTTGCCGCTCCATTTGAATACGCACCCCATTATACAAGACGAGCATTTCACTTAGCAAGCGTTTAACGAAACAAGCAAAAACCACTGATTGAATATTAAAAAAACCTTTCTCTATCTTGAATAATATGTTATGTATTTAACCCAGATTTTGCAATAGGTATCGTAGCGAAGCGAAGAAAACCGTAGCGAAACGAGTAGTTGGAACTATTTTGCGACACAGGCATAATCATAATTATGTTGAGGAGCAAAATAGTGAAACAAGCGTTGCAGCAAGGATTTTCAAGCTGCAGTAGATGGCTACTGCAAATTCTGGGTTTAAATCTTAAAAATCTTTGCGATTCTTGCCGTTGGCTAAATTTTATACCTCATGAAAGGAAACAACTTTGAAAAACTCATTTGCAAAAGATCTATGGTCTTTTCTTACTTCTCTTAAATTGACCATTTTCACCCTGATTATTGTATCCATAACCTCAATCCTCGGCACCATCATCCCCCAGAATGAATCTCCCTATGTGTATCTTAAATATTATAAGCCTTCTACCTATAAGCTATTCAAGCTCCTAAGTCTCGATAATATGTACCACTCCTGGTGGTTCACCGCCCTCCTGACGCTCTTTACCCTCAATCTTATATGTTGCTCCCTTAATCGTTTTCCCGGCATCCGGAAATTTCTCACTCGAAAAGAGAGAGATCTGGATGACCAGCTTATCCAGTCACTACCCCTCAAAAAAACCTTCCGTTTAAAAAATTGGAGTGATAGCACCAGAGAAGAGATAATCCAGATCGTGAAAAAGTATGTTCATATGCCAACCGTTCGTCAACCTTCACCCGAGACAGTAAATCTCTTTGCGGGGAAAGGCAAGTACACCAGGTTGGGCTTTTACGTTACCCATCTGGGGATAGTGCTGATTATCATTGGGGGGATCATCGGCAACTACGGTTATCAAGGTTTTATGAAGGTGGTTGAAGGAGAAACCAACGATACCATAACCTTAAAAGGAACTACCCGGCAGAAAAAATTGGATTTTTCTGTTCGCTGTGATGATTTTGAGTTGTCCTTTTATCCGGGATCCCAGAAACCAAAGGATTTTAAGAGCAGCCTGACCATTATTGATGGTGGGAAAGAAGTTACCAAAAAAATCATCGAGGTTAATGATCCTCTTAACTACAAAGGAGTTTTTATTTATCAGTCCAGCTACGGCACTGCCCCAGGTCAGGGAGAGGTCTTTTTGAGTGTTAAACAAAAAGAAGGGGCAAAGAAAGCGAGGAAGTACAAAGCCAAAATAGGAGAACGCTTTACCTTGGAGGAACAAGGCTATGAGGTAGCAGTAAAACGATTCGTGCCGGATTTCACCATAGGTCAAGATAAAAAGGTGGTAAGCCGCTCTCAAGAGCTGAGAAATCCAGCGGTGCAAATTGCACTCCTTAAAGATAAGACCTTACTTTATGAAAAATGGGTTTTTTCTAAATTTCCAGATTTTCACGGGTCCGAGAAAGAAATTTATCAATTTACCTTTTTAAGCTTTTCAGGAAAAGAATACACGGGGCTCCAGTTAACCAGGGATCCCGGTGTGTGGACAGTATGGGTTGGTTGTATTCTGTTAACACTCGGTTGCTACATTATCTTTTTTATGGACCATCGAAGATTATGGATAAAAGTTGAACCTAAAAAGGATGAATACCTGGTCACTATGGCTGGCACCAGTAATAAAAATATGGTATACTTCAGTAAGATCTTCGAGCAAATACACCAGGAATTGAAAAAAACAGGGAAGTCACCTTCTCAAGTTTAAAAGGAGAAACACTACATGAATAGCTCCACTTTCTTAGGCATCACTACATTTGTATACCTTTTCGTTATGGTAATGTATTTCTACTATCTCTTTTTCAGAAATAAAAAGCTGGGACTTGCCATTAAAGTCATCACCATCATAGGTTTGCTCGCTCACACAATAGGATTAGGTATGCGCTGGTATGAATCTTACCAGATGGGATATGGTCATGCTCCCCTGTCGAACATGTATGAAACCTTGGTCTCCATGTCCTGGTGCACGGTGTTGGTTCTCCTGATTATGGAGCAAAAATTCAAATCAGAGATCATGGGCGCTTTTATATTTCCCATCGTTTCTCTCGCCATGGCATATGCCTCGCTTTCCCCCAACATTCAAAGTGAGATTGAACCCTTAGTCCCTGCCCTCCAGAGTAATTGGCTCACCTATCATGTGCTTACCTGTTTTTTAGGCTACGCCGCTTTTGCTGTTTCTTTTGGCTCAAGTATTGCCTTTCTTATCAAAAACAGAAAAGGTAATGAACCGTCAGTTCATGAACCGGGGGTGCTTCCCACCATAGACCTTTTGGATGAAGTCATCTACAAAGCTAATGCGGTAGGTTTTATGCTCCTGGGCGTAGGTGTTATTACGGGGGCAGTGTGGGCAAACTATGCCTGGGGAAGCTACTGGAGCTGGGATCCCAAGGAGACCTGGTCTCTTATTACCTGGTTCATCTACGCTATCTTCCTCCATGCCAGATTGACCAGAGGGTGGAGAGGAAACAAAACAGCTA
>JAZFSJ010000446.1:0-5166 GCA_036446115.1 Thermodesulfobacteriota bacterium
GAATCAGTCCACGGTCCACAGACTAAAACTGCAACCACCCCATTAGACCATTAGCCTAGGTTTTTTATGTGCTTAAAATAAGTCATGTCAAAAAGTGTTGTGTAGAAGTTCCCTGTATCCTTTCTAACGGGGCAGGCGAAGATCACGAAGAAATCTAAATGATGCAAGATACAGGATACATGATGCAGGAGGAGAAATCCGAAATTATAATATCTAAATTTTAAACAAATCCAAAATTCAAAACGAACTAAACCACGAAGCGCATCCTGATTTAAATGAACGAACACATTTAACATTCAATAATCATACCGCACTTATCACAACAGTAACGGGTTTTTCCACTGTCATCCTGTTCAAGCTTCTCAAAATCTCTACGCCTTATCTTATGTGCTTCCAAACATTCCGGGCAGCATTCGCTTCCAAGCTCGTCTTCAGAAATAGTCAAATGACAATGCCGGCACCTGAGCTTATTGCCTTTAACCGCTACAAGTGTGAGGACCTCGTGTTTGCATGTGGACATAAATATATCACCGTAAGGCAAAGCGGGACAGTGGTTTTAGGGCAACTTGATTTAGCACAATTCAAAATTCATGATGTATGATTCACGAGGGAAAAAAAGAAATGTAAGCTGCTAACATTACACCATCCAGGCCAGCGCCTTACTCCTTTACTAAGATTATTATGCGGATGGGCTGGTTGTGATCGGGAAGATAGACCGTCTGGAAGATCTCCCGGCTGAAAAACCCCTCCTGAGCACACATCTTTAAAAATCCCTCCATCTGGGGACGCAACTGGTCAGAGAGGATAACCCTTCCTCTGGGTGCGGTGTAGTGTTTGAGTACTGACAAAAGCGGCTCAAAGCTCTTCTCAAAGTAGACCACCTCTGATCCCACCACCAGATCAAAGTTCCCTTCAAACTCAGGTTTATACCAGTCAAGCTGGCAGGTTTCAAGTGATTTACACCCATTTAGCTTCGCGTTGTAACGGGCCATTTGAAGGGCAAGGGGGTCGTAGTCGGTGCAGGTAACCTGTGCCCCCACCCTTTCCAGCGCGATACCGGGGGCCGCAGTACCGCAGCCAAGCTCGAGTACACGCATGCCTTGTACCCTCTCATTAAGCAGGAGGTACTCGGCCAGGCCGAAAGCAGATGGCCAGGTAATCATCCACAGCGGTGCATCCCCATGGATAGTCACCGCTTCGGGATAGATCTCATGCACCATATCGTCCACCCGGTCTATCTGTGCCAGATTAATATCCATCTCCCCGATCCGGTGTGACTTCACCACGAAACCGAAGCGGTGCTCGATGTCCTCTAGTTTTATACCAGCTTCCATTAGGTACCAACCAATCGGCTTGAAAGCCAGCAGACCTGCACGCTGGCAAGCGTGGTAGCATTTTTAATCCAGGAAAGCGACTAGGGGTTCGGGGATGAGGTCACCTTCCCGAAAACGCTGGGGCCTTAGAGGGTGAATGTCTAAGGTTTTTGTCTTTCCTTCCGCAATAAGTTCTGCCACCAGCATCCCCGCTGCCGGGCTGTGCTGGAATCCATGTCCGCTAAAACCATTGGCACATATAAACCCCCTTAGTTCAGGAAACTCACCGATAATGGCATGATGGTCCGGGGAAATGTCATAGAGACCGGCCCAGCCGTTTGAAATCTTTGCCTTCTGTAAAATCGGCACCCGGTGGATAGATCTTTCCGCCGTCCACTCCTCTCCCTCAAAATTGATTGTTTCTTTAAAAGAGGGTTCCTTATCCTGAGGGCCGGCAAGCAGCAGACCTTTCCCTTCTCTTCGCATATACCATCCATACTCCAGGTCGATCACCAGGGGGAAGGTTGAGGGAAGGTCATAAAAGGTGTCAGTGAAAAAAATCTGCCTTCTTAGCGGATGCACGGGAAGGTCCAGTCCCGCAAGGGCCGCGACATCGGCCGCATGTGGTCCTGTTGCGTTAACCACCACCGGTGTCTCTACCCGCTCACCCCTGCAGGTCTCAACAGCCTGAACCTTACCCCCCCTTGACGTGATCTCGGTAACCTCCTCCCATTCTCGAAGTGTCGCACCGAGCCTTCTTGCCCCGCTTATGAATCCGTTTAGTATTTCGTAGGTGCCTGCATATCCATCCTGTGCGGTGAATGCCCCCCCCATCAGGTCACTCACCTCCAAAAACGGCCAGCGGGAGTGAATTTCTTCCGGTTTAAGAAGCTCTACTTTGACATCCAAAGTTTTCAAAAGCTTTGTATTGCGCTCAAAGTTCTTAAAGCGCAATTCATCTGCAGTCAAAAAGAGATAGCCTGTCCGGTGAAACTCGGGGTCTATACCGAACTCCTCCTTAAAGTTTTTAAAAACCCGGTGACTTATAAGAGAACACTTAATATTAATCTCTGTGGAAAACTGGGTCCGGATTCCGCCTGCGCACTTGCCGGTTGCGCCCTCGCCCATAAAATTACGCTCCAGCAGGAGGACGTCTTTCACACCCTTTTTGGCAAGGTAATAGGCAACACTCACACCGATGATACCACCACCTACAATAACCACATCGGCTCTTTTGGGTAGAGGCTTGTTCATGGACTTATACTGGGGTACGGTTGCGAATTGCGGATACAACAAAGAGCACAGAGCAAAATGCAAAGGAAAAATCCGAAGCACGAAACAAATTCAAATGACCAAAATAAAAAATCCATAACAAAAATGATTTTAAGAGAAATCAGGTTTTGAACATTGGGTATTTGGATTTCGGGACTGTTACCTCAACTTTAAATGGTGGGAAGACGTTCTTGTCCCTTAGGATAGCTCGATTGGAGTCGAATTCGGTCATGCCTATCCGGGAAAGTTTTCCCTGCCTCTCCATCTTTCTATTGGTGTTGCTCATGATCTCCTTCCTTTATGTCGGATTGGGAATTTTATTAATCTGTTTTTTAGGTAGAAGCAGTATAGGATAGGGGAACTTGTGCGTCAATGCTAAATTCAGCACACAATATGCACCGTCTATATCTTGTTGACTGATTGTTTACTTTGAAGATCCCGTTCTTCGCACGGGTAGTCGTTTATTTCCATTGACGCACAGGGAACTATTTCTTATACTTATAATTATAAAAGAGCAAATTTTTAAAAGGAGGATAGCAGGTTTGAGCTATCTAAGGTTTATTATGGAGCTTGATGGTGGGATATGTATGGAGCACTACCTGCCTTCCCGTACGGAAAGTCCAAACCCCATACTTTTTGTGCACGGGAACTTTTGCGGTTCGTGGTGCTGGCATAACCTTTTAACCTATTTCGCAAGCAGGGGAACCTCATGCTATGCCGTCAATTTCCGGGGGCACTGGTTGAGCAAGGGCCATGCAGAACTGGGTAAGTCGGTTACCGAGGATTACGTGGGAGATGTGGAGGACAGTCTTAAGGCGATTGGCGGAGAGGTTATACTGGTTGGTCACAGTATGGGCGGGATCGTGAGTCAGAAGGTAGCTGAGAATAACCAGGTCAAAAGCCTTGTTCTACTGGACAGCGCTCCCTGCAAGGAGATAACCGAGACGTGTTTTCAGTCAAGACCGGAAATAAACCAAGTGTTAAAAGATCTTTTTAAGCCGCAGCCCGATGGGACCGTGATAATGAAACGGGACAGGGAAAAGATTAAAAAGATAATCTTTGAAAAAGACAAGGTTGATGATGAGACCCTGGCCCAGGCGGTAGCCTATATGGGAAGGGAATCAGCCCACGTGCTTAAAAACCACGCCTTTTTAAGCGTTGACCCAAAAAAGGTAGGCTGCCCTGTGTATGTAATGGCAAGAAAAGGGATGGGGAATGATAAAAACCCCGATCTCTGGCATGCCCTGGCGGATTACTACAACGCCGCCGACCGGTTTATCAACGGGGATATCAGTCATAACATGTTTATGGAAAAGGACTGGGAGGAGCATGCGGCGCGGATTGAGAAGTGGATTAAGTAACAGTGGTCAGGGTTCAGGGAGCAGGGGACAGGGAATTTTTGATTTTGGATTTAAAGTGCAGAAAAAGGTTAGGAGTTAGTAAAAATGAATATGGACAGCAAACAGATTTTAAAAAACTTACTAATAGCACAATGGATCGTTTTATTTGCAGCTATTTTTATTGGTGTCATTGAAAGGCAATATTTGCCAGATTCTTTGAAGGTATATTTAGAGGAAATAACGAAGGCGGATATGACATTAGCTGAAACAGTAAATTTCTTTGTCATCACGATAGCGTTAGTCGCATATTTAATATCAAGTGTAGGCTTGTTGTTTTATAAAGGATGGGGGAGGTGGCTTTACCTTTACAGCAATATAGTTGGTTTTGTGGTAGGTCCCTTACTGGGACCGACGATTGGCACTCCATTTGCTGGTACTTTAGATGATTTGTGCTCAGTGCTGGTTGGATTAACTATTGGGGTTATCTATTTTTCGGATGCAAAGAAGTTTTTTGAGGTTTAACTTCTTCATACCAGCTTAGCAAAGCGTATCCTTCACTACCTTCCTTCATATTTAAAAAGGGTAAGAGCTATAGAGACCACAATCGACAGTCGATGGTCCACGAACAAGAGACAGGATGCAAGATGGAATAGTCCACAGTTGACGGTCGACAGTCCACAGATAAGTAACAAGAAACTAGATGAAAAAGAAGAAGCGCAAAAAAAAACTTGGAATTTACCCCGGTTAGATAGCCTAGATAATATGGCTAGCTAATGTTGGATAATCCTTTATCTAACGGGGTGAAAATATCAAAATACGCGATTGTGAATGAGGAGGAGAGTATGAAGATTTTAGGTTTTATGGGAAGTCCCCGGGTGAATGGATTAAACGCTAAACTGGTTAAGAGTGCACTTAAAGGAGTGGAGAGCAAGGGTGCCGAGACAAAGAGATATGATCTCATAAAGTGCAACATAGAGTATTGCAGAGGATGCTTCAAATGCGTATTTGAAAATCATGACCTGCCCTTCGGAAAATGTCCCATTAAAGATGATATGGCAGGCATATTAGAAGAATATGTCCGGG
Organism: Thermodesulfobacteriota bacterium; assembly: GCA_036446115.1. GTDB lineage: Bacteria > Desulfobacterota > WTBG01 > WTBG01 > WTBG01 > JAZFSJ01. The sequence continues at coordinate 5,009 of JAZFSJ010000446.1, forward strand.
CAGATGGGTATATCTTTTCCACCCCGGTTTATGATGTGGGTATTACCGCTTTGATGAAGACCTTTTTGGAAAGAAAGTTTGCCCTCTTTTTCAAGGATAAAGAAGATACGGTAACACTTCCTGCTCCGCGCAAACCGGCACACTTCCTCAAAAAGGCT
>JAZFSJ010000447.1:0-6007 GCA_036446115.1 Thermodesulfobacteriota bacterium
CTCAACCACACTCACCACTGGAACAGGCGCCTCAGGGGAAATGCGCTCTGCCCTACCATAAATAAACTCGTCTATCATAAGGTCTCCTATTACCAATACCCTAGACTGCGAGAATTTTTTTATATAAGGAATTAAAGGTTTTGACACTGAATAACTCATAGTGATAATCTTCGCATACTTCGTTTTCCTCTGTGAATACCCAATAATATAAGATTATTTAAACTTTTTATAGTATCTAAGTATAATTGTTTTGTCAATAATAATTGCTTTAATGTCCCGTTTTTATTGCTTTAACCTACATTACTCTCACAGCCTGAAAACCACTCTTTCTACCTTCTTTATGGTAATGTGGGGGGGGATTATGTTCGAGAAAAGAGTAGGCAAATGGATTTTTATTGTCTTACTCGTAAGAAAAGATAGATACCGAGTGATCCAAAGAGGATATTCGCTACCCAGGCAGAAAACAGGGGGGGCAAAATACCCCCTGTTCCTAATGAGAGGCTAAAGTTGAAAAAAACAAAATAGATAAAACCCATCATCACGCTCATCCCAATCCCCAGTGCGATACCTCCTCCTCTCCCGATTCTCAGTGCAAAGGGAATGGCAAGGATGGGCATAATCAGACAGATGAAGGGAAAGGAGAGCTTGGCATAAAGGTAGGGAATATATTCTGGAATCTGGTATCCCGCCCTTTCAATTTTATTAATATAATCTTTTAGTTCCGCATAGCTCATTTCTTCCGGTTCTCTTCTGGCTACCTTAAAATCATCCGGTGTTTCTTTTAAGGGAATAATTTTTTCTTGAGTGTTTTCTACCGCCATCGAACCATCCGGATTAAAGGTTCTAATAACAAGATCGTAAAAGTGCCATTTATTGTCTACCCATTTCCCACGCGTGGCATCCAATCTCTGCTTCAATTTAAAATGCTGGTCGAAAAAATAGATAGTGACTCCATGAAGGGTATTACTCGCGTGCTCAAAAAGCTCAATGTTACACACAATGTCCTCACTGCGATACCAAAACCTGTTCTGTTTCAACAAGTTCTTTCCCCTCTTTCGTTTGATTCTCACATTCTCAATATATTCTACCTTTTGACTTGCATAGGGCAAAATAAGCTCCTGATTGCAAAAAGAAACGAGCACCAAACAACTGCTGATGATAAGAAGAGGGGTGATTATGGTATAGGCGCTTATTCCACCTGCTTTCATAGCAATGATTTCATTATTCTTGGTAAGGAGCGCTAAGGTCAAAAAGATTGCCAAGAGCATTGCCATGGGACACACCCAGTAAAACATTTGTGGAATCTTGTATAAGCAGAATAGCATCGTAAGAAGAAAGGGGGGATTATATTTACTAAAGTTGTCCAGATACTGTACAGAAAGGTCGATTACAAAGAACAATCCCACACAAGCTCCCAGGCATAAAAAAAATATTTTCAAGAATTCCCTAACGATATACCTAGTGATAATGGTCAAGGTTGCATCCTCAACTTAGCGCCCTTCGGGCTGATAAGATACTTGATACTGGATGTTGGGTGGTAGAGGAATCGGATTAGATACAAAAAAATAAGTGTTTGGCAACAGACTCGTGAACTGGTCAACAATATTTATAAGATGACTATTCATACACTTCAAAATCTTAAATAACTCGCAATTGAACAAAATCAAATATCCAGTTACCAACATCCAGGATCGTTTTATTACAAATCCTATCCTATAGTTATTGCATCAATTAGTAAAAAAGAGAAGGTTTCCATACTATCAAGCATTTGAAGAATTTATCTTTTCCTGATATTGCCTCACCTGATAAAAAAACGCCTCAAGTCTGCTTTTTGTATTACCCTCCTTTTGTCCATCATAGGCAATGTTTAAAAGCGGCAGATTATCGTGATCTTCCCGGCACCTTTTCAACACCGCATTAACAATAGTGCCAGGCATACAGGTAAATGGCATGGCATTGATAAGACCACTCGCGCCTTTTTGTGCAAAATCAACGGCTTTGCCTATGCTTAAGATGGCCTCCCCTTCAAAAGAGGAATGAATATAGGGGCTAGCCTGTCGAATAATTTCTTCTGTTCCCGGTTCCCGGTGCATCCCTGAAGAGTTCGTAAAATTTCTTGTTAACCTGTGCTCTATCGCCTTTTGTATCTTTTCAGTCAGGAAGGTCCCTAGAAAATCGCGATAGTCTCCTATTCTAAAACTTCTCCACTTGCTGGTATAGTTAGTGTAAGAAATCCACTCTCCTATAGGTGGCAACCATACCTCGCCTCCTAATTGCTCAATGTTCTTAACCAAATCTTCATTGCCAAACCTGTTTGACCGTATATATATCTCACCCACTACTCCTATAATGGGTTTCCTTTCTTCCCTGGTCGTCTCAATTGCATCAAAATCGAAATGAGCTTTTCTTAAAAGCGGTAATAGCCTTTCCTTTTCTCTTATTGCTTGACAAATCTTTCCTACGTAGTGCAGATAAATTCCTTCGCTTTGCCCTGGGTGTTTCTCGTAAGGTCGAACTTCTCTTAATCTTTTTTGCAGAAGATCGACTGCCACAATTCCTTTCCATGCCAACCTGGGGAATCCCTTCCCAACATCTCCCAGTTCACGATAGAGACAGTCATCCTGATTCGGGGCAAGAATAGGAACCTGCGGAAATCCTATTTCATCTAAAACCAAACGGTGAAAACGGTTATACTGCCCAAATCGGCAAGGCCCTTTTCCCGAGGCCATGAAAAATGCCGATCGCTCGGGATCAAATTCAGGCCTCTGTGTCATCTTTACCATATCACCGGTAGTTAAGATACAAGGGTAGCATTCTCTGCCGGAGGTCAACTTCCTCCCCCACCGCAAGGTTTCTCCATCCGACTCCGGTAAAACGGTAGAATCAAGGCCACAGGCCTCGAAGGCGGCAGCAACCGCATAGCTATGGTCAGTCATATTAGGAATGTAAATCCTCCTCTTTTTATCTGGAGAAATCCTAGGGACTGATTTTCTGGTTTTTACCCTGACAGGTTTTTTGCGGTTATTCTTAAGGCTGTCCAGGTAGGCCTCCAGGCGGGTAATAATTCCCACATCAGAACTGTGCTCGTCAATTTCTATGGTCAGATAGGGGATGTCTTTCAATGCCTTTTTGAAGAAATGGGAGATAAAAGAATCAGGACCACAACCGAAGTTGGTAATATAGATAGCATGTAATGAGGGGTGGGATCTTATAAAATGGCTGGCTGCCAGGATTTTCTGGCCGTACTTCCAGTACATCTCCCGCCATTCGGAAACCAGATCACTCTGCTCCAAAGGGAGGTAATCCATGGGGATGGGCAAGACACCAAGATCGGCAATCTTCTGAGGAAGGTTAAGATTAATACCAGCATCACAGCCATTGTAAGGCCTGCTTACTATCACCATAGCTATTTGATTCTCTCCCAGTTGATCTAAAATCTCCTCTCCCCGTTTTTTCATAGCACGACTGAATTGAGCTTGAGCGTCAAAAGCAGCATTTATCGCGTGCGTAACCTCCCTTACTCTCTTGCCCAACCTTCTACCCACCGCACGCAGTTCCTTTATGAGTGTATCTCTTCTCTCTCCAAAGTAAAGGACCGGGCTTAATAATTCCACCCCCAATCTCCCAAAATCGATTGCAGCTCTTAAGGTATAGGGGAGGGCCTGCACATAGGGACATGCCTGGCTTCGATCGATTTCAGGGTGAATCCTTTCCATACTGATAATACTGGGAAAGAAAATTTTTGTTATCCCCTTATCAACCAGATTGAGAATATGGCCATGTGCTATTTTGATGGGAAAACAGGTTTCAGAGACGACACTCTCTACTCCCCTATGGATAATCCCCTTATGGGTGTTGTCTGAGAGGACAACCTTAACCCCCAGCTCGGTAAAGAAGGTAGAAAAGAAAGGGAGAAGTTCATGATAGAACATGCTTTGAGGGATACCGATTTGGGGGGTATCTAAAGAGAAGGAGTTATTTTCTTTCAAAGATTGATGCAAGAGGTTTTCTCTTTCAGCAAAGAGATCCGGAAGATTGCTTGCCTTTTTCTTCTTACGATCAACCTCAAATCGCTCGCAACGGCTTCCATAGAGCAGGGGCTTCTCCCCCTTTATTTTCAGCCTCTTTATCTCACATCTGTTAGGACACCCCTTACACTCAAAAGAGCTAAGGTCATAGTTTCTCTTACTCAAGTCGAAACCCTTAAAGGCACTCTTTCCACTATTTCCCTCTTCCCTGGCGACGATGGCAGCTCCAATGGCACCCGTCACATCGTGATTACAGGGAACCGTAATCTTCTTTCCCAGAATCTTTTCAAAGGCCGCTACAACACCCAGGTTGAAGGCCGTTCCCCCCTGAAAGAAGATATGATCTCCAACTCTTCTATCTCCCACTACCTTGTTCAGGTAATTTAAAACGATAGAGTAGCTTAAACCAGCAACCAGATTATCTTTATCCACCCCTCTTTGTTGATGGTGAACCAAATCAGATTCCATAAATACGGTACACCTTTCTCCCAGAGATACAGGACAGGGTGCAGTAAGCGCCAAGTCACTAAATTCATCCTTGATGGAGATGCCCAGTTTTTCAGCCTGCTCTTCCAAAAAAGAGCCAGTGCCTGCCGCACAAACTTTATTCATTTCAAAATCAACGATAGCACCCTTTAAAAGACTTATATATTTTGAATCCTGTCCCCCTATCTCAAATATAGTATCTACCCTGGAATCAATGTCAATTGCTGCAGTGGCTTGAGCAGTAATTTCATTCTTAATTACGTCCGCCCCTATAAAATCACCGGTTAAATATCTCCCTGACCCGGTAGTACCTACCGCTACCACCTCTATCTTATCACCTACCTCCTCTCCCACCTGCCTGAGTCCCTTTTTAATTGCTTCCAGAGGCCTTCCTGCGGTCATCAGATACCGTTTTGACAATACCCTGTTCTGATCATCGATGGCTACTACATTAGTGCTGATAGAACCTACATCAACACCCAGATATACCCTAATCTTTTCCCCCTCAGTTACGGAAAAGGAGGATGCTTTGGGCTTAACTTTGTTCAACCCCCTAAAAGGAGTGAGTGGCCCCCATCCCTTAACTTCCTCGTGAGAAAAAGAGGTGATATGACGGGCGAGTTTTTCTAATCCATAAAAAGTATTATAAGAGGTGTTCTCCATGTTAAGAAGTACTGCGCCAATTGCCCCCATGGAGGCAAATTGTTGAGGAATAATAAACTCTTTTTCAGATAATTCCAGCACTTCAAGGAATGCCCTTCTCATCCCCAGATTGGCGGCAACTCCACCTTGAAAAGAAACCGGCTTTACAAAGGACTTCCCCCTCCCCAGGGTACCTTTAAAATTTCTGGCAACTGCCATACAAAGACCTGCTACAATATCATAATCCGGGGTTGCGACCTGCTGGAGGTGGATCATATCAGTTTTGGCAAACACGCTACATCTTCCCGCAATGCGGGGTGGATTTTTTGACTGCAGTGCCAGTTGACCGAATTCTTCAACGGTGAGCACTAACCGATGCGCCTGCTGGTCTAAGAAAGAACCTGTTCCCGCCGCACAAACAGAATTCATGGCAAAGTCACTAATCTTTATTTTTTCCGATTTCTCATCAAAGTCGAGGGAAATGAGCTTTGAATCTTCACCACCCATCTCAATGATGGTTTTTACCTGAGGATAGAAACATTCAATGGATTTACTTTGAGCAATTATCTCATTCTCAAAAACCGCTCCTATAAGTTCAGCAATCAGTTTCCCACCACTCCCCGTCAAAGAAACCCCTAAAAGTTTGGAAGCCGAGGTGCGGGAGAGTATTTCTCCCAAAACCTGATATACTGTTTTTAATGGCTGCCCCTGCGTCCTTGTGTAGTGCTCTTCTAAAACTTCTCGGTCTTCATTCATCACCACCGTATTAACACTTACCGACCCTACATCGATACCCAAAAAGTAAGATCCTTTCAAACCCATCTTTTGCCCCTCACCCAAAGTTCCGAAAC
>JAZFSJ010000448.1:0-2368 GCA_036446115.1 Thermodesulfobacteriota bacterium
ATAGATATACTCCGCAATAATATGAACCAGCAGGAAGAAAATTGCGATACCCTCAAACGGATAGAAAATGAAATCACGAGGATTGATAAAATTATCAGAGAACTGTTATCTTTCTCCCGACCTCGCAAAGTATCCCTACATCCCATCCTGTTGAATCCACTCATCGAAGAAGCAGCTTCTCTCATATCCCATCAGAAGGCATTTCACTCTATCGAATTGGAACTGAAATTACAGGAAGGTCTTCCTCTTATCATGGGCGACGAACAGCAATTCCAACAGGTGATGATTAATCTGCTGATTAATGCCATGGATGCCATGCCAGAAGGGGGAAGATTGATTGTAAATTCGGAACACTACAGTGATACCGAAGATTCACCTCACACTTCTTCAAGCCAGTCAGGCGTGAAGATTACTATAAGGGACACGGGGGTAGGCATTCCAGGGAAAAATATCAATGAAATCTTTGATCCCTTTTTCACCACTAAAGATCCAGGTAAAGGAACGGGATTAGGTTTGTCGGTCTCTCTGAGAATTATTGAATCTTTCGGGGGCAAAATCTCTGTCGAGAGCTCACCCGGAGAAGGAACTGAGTTCACCATCAAAATTCCAACACACGTCTAAAAGGACAAGAATATGCCATCAAGTAAGATACTCATTTTAGACGATGAAGAAAATATGCTTCATATGCTTAAGACCATCCTCACCAAAGAAGGCTATGAGATCACTACTGCCACCAATGGAATAGAGGGTCTTAAGAAAATCGAATCTAATTCGTTTGACACCATTCTCTGTGACCTCCGCATGCCCGAGATGGATGGTTTGTCTTTTCTTAAAGCTACCAAGGAGAAAAACATCCATTCAACCACCATCATGATGTCTGCATACGGAACCATCGACATGGCCATCGAAGCCATGAAGCTTGGGGCTTATGACTACATTTCTAAACCATTCAAACCTGATGAAATCATCTTAACCTTAAAAAAGGCTGAGGAACGGGAAAAGCTGAGAAAGGAAAACCTCCTCCTTAAAAAGGAAATCAAAAAAGAGTTCGGGCTTGAAAATATCATCACCAAAAATAATAAAATACTCCAAATCTTTGAGACCATCCATAAGATTTCAGACTACGACACCTCTGTATTAATAACCGGTGAGAGCGGCACGGGCAAGGAATTGGTCGCTAAAGCCATCCATCATAACAGCACACGCAGCAGCAAACCATTTATTGCCATTAATTGCGGGGCAATTCCGGAAAACCTCCTGGAAAGCGAACTGTTTGGCTACGTAAAAGGCGCTTTTACCGATGCTCACCAAAATAAAAAGGGGCTCTTTGAGGAAGCAAATGGGGGAACCCTTCTCCTCGATGAAATCGGAGAGCTTCCATCTACTCTTCAGGTAAAGCTCCTAAGAGCGCTTCAAGATGGAGAAGTCAGGAAGATTGGGGACACCAAACAAATTAAGCTTGATGTGAGAATTATAGCAGCAACCTCAAAGGATCTGATTCAGGAAGCAAGAAAAGGAACCTTTCGGGAAGATCTCTTCTATCGTCTCAACGTAATACAAATAGGCATCCCTCCGCTGCGCGAAAGAAGAGAAGATATTCCCCTGCTGGTTAATCACTTCATCAAGCGTTACAATGAAAAACATAACCTCAAACTGAAAAGCATCTCTTCTGCTGCCTTAAATCTCCTGCTTGAATATGATTGGCGGGGAAACGTCAGGGAACTGGAGAACGCGATAGAACGGGCTGTGATCCTCTCAGAGGGAAACCGCATCGAGGTATCGGTACTTCCTTCAGATATTAAAAAATCAGAAGAAGGTGAAGAAAAAATAGTTGATAGTGATGAATATTCCATAAAAAAAATGCATCGCATCATGGAAGAACAATTGATCAGAAAAGCGCTGGATAAAAGCGGAGGCAACCGTACCCAGGCCTCAAAGCTACTGGAAATAAGCCACCCCGCCCTGCTCAGTAAAATGAAAGTTTTCGGAATAAAATAAACTTGCATCATGCATCCTGAATCGTGTTAAAGTCAGTTATGCACCTATTTACCTGCGTCCCCCTATATTTTGTGTTTCAACTTACAGCCGAAGAAAAAACTAAGGTAGTCGCAAATTGCGACCACCTCACCAAACTCAAATTTTCAAAAACATTGCCTTACGCTTTTACAGAACATGCTTCGATAAAGGTTTTTGATATTTTGCAACAAACATCAGCGATAATCTGCGAAAACCTGCGTCCTAATTATTTTTTGATTTTGTTTAAGGCTGTGACTTTTTGTATTGTTTCTCTTTATACCCTTCGTGCTCTTCGCCTGCCCCGTTAGAAATGATGTAGGAAACTTCTACACAACACTTTTTGACATGAATT
>JAZFSJ010000449.1:0-5005 GCA_036446115.1 Thermodesulfobacteriota bacterium
GACCTATAAACTCGATCCAAATCCGGCTTTCGCAGATGAGCTCGCGCGCCTGGTCGCGCAAAAGGGCGGTGATAAATCAACGACACTCGTGTTGATGTGCTGAAAGTACGCCTTGAGTCATTACACTCGGCTAAGAAAGCAGGGATAATAACAGCGATACCCACACAAGGACTTCCACTCGCCAGTCTCATCGTTTTAGGCAAAGTTATTTATGATCAAAATCGGTTTGCTCGCATCACTCCTCTTGCTTCTGGAGTAATTCAGAAGATACGGGTTAATTTAGGTGACGTGGTTTCAAAGAATCAGTTGCTCGCTGAAGTCGCTTCTCAAGAAATTGCCAAGGTAAAGAGCGCTTATCTGAGTGCACTCGCGGATGAGGCGTTAAAGAAAATTATTTTTAAACGTGAAAAGGAACTTCTTGACAAAAGGATCTCCTCACAACAAGAGTACGAGCAGGCTTTTGCAGGATATCAGATGGCAAAAAGCGCACGAGATGCATCATGGCAGCAACTGCTTAACTTTGGATTGACGAAAAAACAGATTCACAAGCTGGAGGAAACACGTTCTAGCTCATCTCTTCTCCCCATCCTTGCGCCTTTCAAAGGAATTATTGTAAGCAGAAATGCTGTCATAGGGGAAGCGATAAAACCAGGCGACACCCTCTTCGAGCTGACCGATATCTCTTCTATGTGGATAGAACTATCAGTTCCTGAGAATAGGTTTTCTCTCCTTAAAGTTAACGATCCAATAGAGGCAACCTTTGATGTGTTGCCAGGAGTGAGTGTTCGTGGTCGATTGATCTGGTTATCATCTAGTATAGATGAGAGAACACGCATGATGAAATCACGTGCGGTGGTTCCCAATGCTGATTCAATGTTGAAACATGGAATGTTTGGACAAATAAGTCTCTTATCCGAACGGTCTTCTGAAACCTTGTTTGTCCCGGTTAATGCTCTTCATAAATTTGATGAAACGCCATTTGTTTTTGTAAAGCTGGAAGATGATCTTTATGAGGCTCGCAGGGTTCTTGTTGGCAGTAAAGATAGGGGAAAGGTTGAGATCATAGAAGGTCTATCTTACCAAGAAGAGCTTGTGGTGAATCATAGTTTTACCTTAAAAGCAGAATTTCTCAAATCCCGTCTTGGTGCAGGATGTGTGGATGAGTAATTGCCGGAGGGTTTATAAATGCTAAACAAAATTATCGACTTTTCTTTAAAAAACCAACTGCTCGTCTTACTCTTGCTTGCTATTAGCCTTGCTATGGGTATTAGAGCTATGCTCCATACAGCCATAGATGCATTTCCTGATACGACTCCTGTGCAGGTTCAAATCAACACCGTCGCACCGGCCCTTAGCCCTGAGGAAATTGAAACACAGATAACACTGCCAGTTGAGCTTTCTATTTCTGGTCTGCCTGGCCTTGCAAACATACGCTCAATTTCAAAATTTGGTTTCTCACAGGTTGTTATTACATTTAGTGACAAGACCAATATCTACGATGCCCGCCAGTTCATTATGGAACGTCTGGGGAGTGTTGAACTTCCTGAAGAAATAACACGTCCACAATTAGGGCCTATTTCTACCGGTCTCGGTGAGGTATTTCACTACACTGTTCACTCTACAAACCCTGATCGAACTCTTGATGAACTTCGGACCCTCCATGATTGGGTGATCAAGCCAGAACTTCGGAAGGTTGCAGGAGTTGCTGAAATCAATTCATGGGGTGGTTTTGAACGACAGTACCATGTCGTTGTATCACCTGAGGCCATGATAAAATATCACCTGACCCTGGATGATGTTTTTGAAGCCATGAGGCAGAACAATCATAATGTTGGTGGTGGTCAGATTGTGTCCTCCGGACAATCGTTTCTCGTTCATGGACTTGGGCGAGTGAGTACAATCGAGCAGATTGAGCACATCGTAATCAAAGCCTATGAAGGGACTCCCATCTTTATTAGAGATATTGCCGAAGTGACAATAGGGCATGAAATACGCAGAGGTGCGGTAACCGCACGGGGAGAAGGAGAAGTTGTACTAGGACTTGGTTTTATGCTGATGGGTGAAAACAGCAAGACAGTGACTGAAAAATTGAAGGCACGTCTAGAATCAGTTCGCAAATCCCTCCCTGATGACGTTATTTTAGAAACCGTGTATGATCGGACTGAATTAGTGAAAGAAGTCATCAGCACAGTACAATACAATCTGATAGCGGGAGCGCTCTTGGTCATTATTGTCTTGTTTGTGCTTCTGGGAAATCTACGTGCAGGTCTGATAGTTGCCTTTTCTATTCCCCTCGCCCTGATCTACGCTTTCTTTGGTATGTATGAACTCGGTATAGCTGCAAGTCTCTTAAGTCTGGGAGCGATGGACTTTGGTATTATAGTAGATGGTTCTGTAGTAATGACAGAAAATAATATGCGCAGATTAAATGAAACACAAAATCGTTTGAAAAGATCTTTAAATAAATCTGAGCGGTTTCAGGTAATACTCGATTCTAGTAAAGAAGTCGTGCGACCAATTGTATTCGGAATGGGTATAATCCTCATCGTATTCTTTCCAATACTCACCCTTGAAGGTATTGAGGGAAAGATGTTCAAGCCTATGGCATGGACCTTTATCTTTGCCATGGTGGGAGCTTTGCTGATTGCCATAACCCTCTCTCCTCTCCTCTCATACTACTTTCTTTCAAGGAAAGAACAGACAAAGGAAAACCCTATAGAACGCTATCTAAAAACCGGATACTCGCTTATCCTTTCTAAAATACTATACATGAAAAAAGCGCTCTTTTCCTCTGTAGTAATTTTATTAGCAGTAACCACCTTTCTCGCTCTTAGGCTTGGAGGTGAATTTATTCCAAAACTTAGCGAAGGCGCTATTGTTATCAACACCATACGTCTTGCGGGTGTTTCAATTGATGAGTCAGTTGACTATAATATTCTCATTGAAGAACTGCTTTTAAGAAATTATCCGGATGAAATAAAACATATTTGGAGCCGAATAGGAACCGCTGAAGTTGCCACAGACCCCATGGGGATAGAACTGACTGATATTTTTATTGCGCTTAACTCTAGAAAGCTCTGGAAACGCGCCAGAACCCAAGCAGAGTTAGTGAGGCGGATGGAGGAAACAATTGATGATTTGCCTGGCCTGAACATGATATTTACCCAGCCAATAGAGATGCGTTTAAACGAAATGGTTTCTGGCATACGCTCGGATGTGGGAATCAAGATATTTGGAGATGACTTTGATGTGTTGGCGCGTCTGAGTGACCAAGTTCAGGGAATTCTTACAAGTATTAGTGGCGCCTCAGATATTGCAAGCGAACAGATTACGGGGCAACCCATTATTCAAATAGCGGTAAATCAGGATCAGACCGCTCGATATGGTATTCCTTCCCGCAATGTGCTCGATTTAATAGAAACAGTCGGTTCTCGTAGGGTAGGTGACGTCTTTGAAGGACAAAGACGGTTTCCTTTAGTAGTGCGACTTCCAAATGACCAACGCTCGGATATAAATTCCCTCGCGAACACATTAATTCCCACAAAAGATGGTCAGCTCCTCCCCATCCGCCAGTTAACTCACATTAGAGAAACAGAAGGACCATCTACTATTAACCGTGAGTGGGGTCGACGCCTCATCAGAGTGCAATGTAATGTAAAAAACAGAGATATTACTTCTTTCGTAAAAGAAGCTCAATTTCGCATTCAAAATGAAATGATATTACCGGAAGGATATGTGATTGAGTGGGGAGGTCAGTTCGAAAATCTGGAACGCTCCACACTACGATTCATGATTATCGTTCCCCTTACCCTTGCCCTTATATTTTTCCTGTTGTACCTCAGCCTAAAGAGTTTAAGAGATGTACTCATCATTTATACAGGTATTCCCTTCGCAGTTATAGGTGGTGTATTTTTCCTTTGGATCCGAGGAATACCTTTCAGCGTGAGCGCTGCCATTGGATTTATCGCCCTTAGTGGTATTGCAGTTCTGAATGGTCAGGTTCTGATTTCTACCATTCGAACATTCTTACATGAGGGATTGGAGTTGAGTGAGGCAGTGATGAGTGCGGCCAAAGTGCGTCTCCGGCCGGTATTGGCTACTGCTATTACGGATGCAGTAGGATTTTTCCCTATGGCCATTTCAACCGGCGTTGGAGCAGAAGTACAACGACCTTTAGCTACGGTCGTCATTGGTGGTGTGATCACTTCTACAATTCTTACTTTGTTTGTGTTGCCTACACTATATCTTACTGTTGGTAGGTGGTTAGAAAATGGAAACAAGAGCAAAAATCAATTTTAAAAAATCTAGAATAAATACGGTAGTATTCATCGTGGGCTTGAGAGTGAAATAAGACTAGTACCCTGTATCACTTGTGGTAATTGAAGTAAACTACCACCCGTGAAACGGGTGGCTTTGTTTTTGCGGCCAAAGGCCGTTAAACAAAAGAAGCACGAAAGTGCTAATGTTTCCTTTTGCGACCCCGTGCAAAGCACGGGGTTTCCAAAGCAAACAATGCAAAGAATGATCAATGATAAAATAGTAATTTAGAAGATACTAACCCGCCTATTACGACAATAGCCTATGGCTTTTGCACTCCTGCGCCGGTATCCGTAGTTATAACCAGCGGCATTAAACAAACCTTTTTGATTAATCTTACCAGTCTTTTTAGAAGAGTTGATCAAATTTATTCATTCTCAAGCATAAAAAATGCTTGACAAGGTAACCCTATGATATATAAGATAATGAAAGTCATAGTCATTATCAATATTGCAATGAATTTAATTTCTGTTATCATTAAATATATATGAAAACAGTACCCTGTCGGTCATAGCAAATGAATTTGGAAAGGTGGTGAGAAACAATAAAAAGGACATCCGCAAGTGCGGAATTGCCATAGAGAACATAAGAAAAGAAAAAATTTTAAATAATACATGAAAATGACATTCATAATCACAGAAAGGAGTAAAAATAGTGTATTTGAGATATTTTCTTTGCCTGTTAATAT
>JAZFSJ010000450.1:0-3778 GCA_036446115.1 Thermodesulfobacteriota bacterium
TTTGTCAGTCGGTAGGGAAATTACAGAATGCATATGCTTTCAATCATCTTCTACAACACAGCAGGGTTTTTCCATCACATCAAGGTCTTCAGTTTCCAGATACTTTTTCAGATCTCTTAAAAAGTTCGCTGCGGTGATTCCATCGACAACACGGTGATCTACAGAAAGAGTTACCTTCATTACCTTGGTGAGAATGAAAGATCCCCCTTGCATCACAGGGGTGTCCTTAATAGCACTTACAGCCAGAATCGCGGTTTGAGGAGGATAAATGATGGCAGCAAAATCAGTGACACCTAACATCCCCAAATTACTGATGGAAAAGGTCCCTCCTGTAAAATCTGCCGAGGAAAACTTCCCTGACTCAGCTTTCTTTCTCAGATTTCTCACCCCACTGGAGATTTCTTCTAAGCTCAGACCATCACAGTTTTTGAGCACAGGGATGATTAAGCCGTCCGGAAAACCCATCACAATACCCACATTGACTTCTTTCTTTAAAATGAGGCCTTGTTCCGGGTAGACTGCATTTAAATAAGGGAAGTTTTTAAGCACTGCAGTTGTGGCCTTTATAATGACATCGTTGATGGTAATCTTATCTTTTCCGTCTTTTTTCTGATTGAGCTCTTCAAGCCGGCCTAGAACCTTGGTCATATCAATTTCATAGGTTACGTAAAAGTGGGGAATATGCTGTTTGCTATAGCTCACCGTGGCAGCAATGGCCTTCCTCATTCTGGAAAGATTAGTAATCTCCTCATGGGGAAGTATCTCCCTCTGGGTAAGAGAAAGTGGGCCTTCTTTTACCACCTTTTGCTCTCTGAAATTTCTCACATCGTTTAGTGTAATCACCCCGCCTTCGCCGGTTCCTGCAACCTGGCTGAGGTCTATACCCCTTTGCTTCGCATAACTTCTGGCCGCGGGTGAAGTATTTACCCCTTCTCTCACAGGAATCACTTCCTTTACCGCTTTGGCAGACACAACTTTTAGCTTTGGTGCCTCTTTTATCACTTGCACTGGTTTTTCCTTGGCCTCTTCTCCTTTTTCAGCAGCCTTTTTGAGAGGTTCTTCGTGGGGAACAACCTTTCCTACTTCTCCACCTATAACGGCAATCGGGGTCCCTACAGGGGCATTCTCTCCTTCCTGGACGAGGATGTTGGAAAGAACACCGGAGACAAAGGCTTCTACCTCCATTACTGCTTTATCTGTCTCTACCTCAAAGAGGGGTTCTCCCTGTTGGACATAGTCCCCTTCATTTTTTAGCCATTTGAGGACAGTCCCTTCCTCCATGGTATCACTTAATTTAGGCATGGTAATTTCTTCTGGCATGGCTCAGCTCCTTTTTAGAGGAGGTTGATGGCGGCCTGTATGATATCTTTCACCTGGGGGATAGCGGCGAGCTCAAGATTTTTGGCATAGGGCATAGGAGTATCTTTACCGGCAACTCTCATGATGGGGGCATCTAAGGCAGTAAAGGCATGCTCATATATCTGCGATCCGATCTCCGCTCCCACTCCCCCTGTTTTCCAGTCTTCCTCAACAATGATCACACGGTGGGTCTTTTTTACCGAAGCAACAATAGTGTGTATATCTAACGGGTTCAAGGTTCTCGGGTCAACAATCTCAACGCTGATCCCCTCTTTTTCTAGCTTCTCTGCTGCTGCTTGAGCCGTTAAGACCATGTTGGAGTAGGCAACAATGGTGAGGTCACGTCCACTCCTTTTAATAGCCGCCTTGCCAATAGGAATGGTGTACTCTTCCGGTGGAACTTCACCTTTTGTGTTATAGAGGTGTTCGTGCTCTAAGAAGACGATAGGATCATCATCTCGTATGGATTCTTTCAGCAATCCCTTTGCATCCTCAGGTGTTGAGGGCATAACCACTTTTATCCCCGGGCAGTGGACAAAGTAGGATTCCAGGCTTTGGGAGTGTTGAGCACCCAGTTGTTTGCCGCCTCCCCCGGGTCCCCTTATCACCAGGGGCACCCGGGCTCTACCACCGAACATGTAGTGAATCTTGGCCGCGTGGTTGACGATCTGGTCCATAGCCAGGAGGGCGAAATTTACCGTCATCAGTTCTGCAATGGGGCGCAGTCCCACCATGGCAGCACCTACGGCAGCACCTATGATGAGCCCCTCGGCAATGGGGGTATCAACAACCCGTTTTTCGCCAAATTCCGAAAACAAGCCTTCTGTAACCTTAAACGCCCCCCCGTAGAAACCGACATCCTCCCCCAGGATAAAGATGTTCTCGTCTCTTTGCATCTCTTCTCTCATGGCCTCATTTAAGGCCTCGCGATAACTGATAACAGGCATTAAGCTTCTCCTCTACCGCTTATCCTAATTTGCCTACCACGTGGCACTCGGTGGTTAAAGTCCTGTTGACCGGGCACCGCTCTGCAATCTCAAGCAACCTTTCTCTCTGCTCCTGAGTAAGATCTCCCTTGAGAAAAATAGTTTTGGTTATTTGATCGAGTTTCCCTTCTTCTGTTACGCACTCATTACAATCAGAGGCATGAATCTTTTCGTGGTTTAATTTTACCTGGACACCTTCCAGGAGCCATCCCTTGCGTTTTGCATACATTCGGATGGTAATAGAGGTTCAGCCCCCCAGAGCAGAGAGAAGTAAGTCATAGGGATCAGGACCTTTTCCGTCACCTCCTACATCCTTTGCTTCATCGATGATGATAGTATGCTCACTAGTTTTTACCTCTTGTTGATAATTTCTTATTGATTTCACCAAAACCTCTTTCATTGTTTTCTCCTTGCATCTTTTAGAGTTTTGTCATCACCAAACCACAGAGAAGACAGAAAACTCTTCCGTGCACTCTGTGGTTTCATGTTTTTTCCTTCTATTCATGAAACTCTTGACAGTACCTGGTCTAGTCTACGTAAATATCTTTCATCAGTTCTTCTAGTTCGGGCCACGCACTCGCGTCAGCAAATTTTATTGATTCATCAACCTTTCTGTTAACTTCATCCTGAAGTTCTTTGAGATCATCCGCCGCTATAATAACGTTATCCCTCAAATGTTTTGCTAACTTGACAATAGGATCACGTTCTTTCCAGATTTTTGCTTCTCTTTTGGTACGATAATCATCAGGGTCTGACATCGAATGTCCACGATACCGGTAGGTTGCTGCTTCGATGAAAGAAGGCCCTTCTCCTTCACGTGCCCTCTCAACGGCTTTTTCTGTTGCCTTCCTCACTGCTAGCACATCCATACCATCAACCTTTTCACTCGGCATACCGTAGGCTTTAATCCTTTTATAGAGTTCTTGAGAAGGGGATACCCGTGCCAGAGAGGTTCCAATGGCAAAGAAGTTGTTTTCGCAAATGAAAATGATAGGGAGTTTCCAGGCAGAGGCAACATTGAGGGATTCGTGAAAGGCACCGGCATTGGTAGCACCATCGCCAAAGAAGGCTGCCACTATGCAATCTTCTTCCTTATAGTTTAGGGCCATTCCCACACCGACCGCGATAGGCAGCCCTCCCGCAACAATAGCATAGCCTCCTAAAAATCTAAGCTGGTTGTCGAAGAGGTGCATGGAGCCGCCTTTTCCCTTACTTATCCCGGTGGCCCGGCCGAAAAGTTCTGCCATAACCACCTTGGGGTCTGCCCCTTTTACTAGACAGTGGCCGTGATCGCGGTAGGTGCTCACCACGTAATCACGTTCATGGAGTGCTGAGATGGCACCCACGGCAACCGCCTCTTCTCCGATATACAGGTGAGAAAACCCTGTAATCTTCCCCCGGGCGTACATCTCTGCAGCCTTTTCCTCAAACCT
>JAZFSJ010000451.1:0-4024 GCA_036446115.1 Thermodesulfobacteriota bacterium
TGAGTGAAGATTTTATAAATAATCTGCTCTTAAAAAAAGATTTTTTTGTCGATGAAATAAGTATTTTTTTTGATCTGGGATTTCTTGAGACCGATACCTCCTCAGATTTCACTCGTATAAAAGAAGAGATACAGAAGGTACACTACATCTTGAAAGAGAGGGAGGTAGCGCTTAATCTCTTGTTAGATAATGCTTGTTGGGGAGGAAAAGTTTTTATGACTTCCTATCAGAAGAAGCTTGAGAGGTTACTTACTCTGGTAGCCGAAGAACGCATTGCCCTGGTGATTATGGAGCCTGCTTTGATTAACCATATTGCCCTACACTATCCGGAGGTAAACTTTATCATCGCAGCTTCTTCCAGCCACGGACTGTTCGATTTTCATCTGAGGTGTAGATATCATGAGAAATACTTCAATCAGAATGGTAACCTAAAAAGGATTATTATCCCTTCTGACCTTAACAGAGACTTTGCCGCTATAAGAGAAATAAGGAATGCGTGCGAATGTAAAGTAGCGGTAAAGGTTAATGAAGGTGATATCTTCTGTTCACCTTTTAAATTATCTGAAGAAACTTCCCTGTCTCATATCAATCCTTATAGGGATTATGAGTATTATAGGATGGTGAAGGAGACATTCCTCACTTTGCGAAAGGAGTTATTCCTCAAGGATCCCTGGAGATTGATAGCCAGCCCCTGGGTAAGACCAGAAGATTTGGGGTATTATGAGGCGTTGGGAATAGATTGTTTTACTATTATGGTAAATGAGGGTAGTAACATATCTGGCCTGGTGAAGGCGTACGGTAATCAAAAATATGAAGGAAATATTATCTCCCTACTGAGAGAAGGGGATAAATTTGAGAAGGATATCTTCCTTGATAATCGCTGGTTTGATGGATTTGTGGATGAGCTCGAAGCAGGAAAGGGGTGTATAAGAGACTGTGAGAAGTGCATGATATGTATTGAGATGGGGGAAAGATGGAACCACGAAGCACACGAAGAAACACGAAGTCAAGGCAAAAGAAATTCAAAAATTGGGAATTAAGGAATTAGTTTGCTAAATGCTGGATACTTTATCCTAGACACTGGATATACATATTATCTAGTATCCAGCAAACAGTATCCAGAATCATTACAATTGAAACGACGATTTATATGATGCGTCATTATTAATAGTGAGGGGAGTAACTGGAAAATGAAGCTAGTAGTAGGTAGTCCAGGAGATATAAATAGCACTAAGAAGATTTTACATGAAGTAGGCAAAGATATTGCTGAGATTTACCTGGGAGTTAGAGTAAGCACATTTGGATCAGCCAGGGATGAAATATATGATTTAGATTTGGATGAACTCTGTCAGATAGTGGAAATAGCAAATCCCTATGGGGTTGAGATATCGATTGCCTTTAATACCCCTTGCTACAGTGGGAAACAATTTTCAAAGAATTTTCTGGAAGATTACCGCACATTCTTAAGTACCATTACTGAAATGAGCATATCTCACTTAGTCATCTCAGACTCCTTTTTGATACATTTCACCTTGCAGCAGTTCCCTCATCTCAATGTGCAGGTGTCTTCGCTTAGCTATGTAGATAGCCCTGAAAAAGCCAGGTATTATGAGAAAATGGGGGTGAAAAGGATTATTCTTCCCATAGACCTGGTGAGGAACCTACCTCTTTTAAAATCCATAAGAGAGGCGGTTGGCTGCCAATTGGAGATAATGGCAAACCTGGGGTGCCTCTATAATTGCCCTTACCATACCTTCCATGGCCAATTTCACGGTCATAATTCCAGGAAAGAGTTAGCTGGATTAAATGGTGATCCCTATAAGATCGTATGCAATGAAATCATGTTGCAGGAACCGTGGAAGATAGTGAATGGTTCTTTCGTGAGACCCGAGGATATTTCGGTGTATGAAGATATGGGTATAGAGTATATTAAACTTGCGGGGAGGGAATTATCTCTTGATTGGGTGATTGAGTCTGCCAGGGCTTATATAACAGGAAGTAGAAAGGGGAATCTCTTAGAATTCTTGACTACACCTCATGGTCTGTCAACCGCACTATTAGTGGATAATGCAAGGCTTAACGGTTTTATAAATACAGTGGGGATGTGTGATAAAAGATGTGAGGATAAGGAGTGTGCTTATAAAAAGAACGGAGGAAAAGTAAATGGATGTAAAGGTTGGGCGGAAAAGGCACTCACGATGATTTGAGAAAAAATAGGGTTTGGATTTATCAACAGCCCTGATAAGACCTATGTTCCCTTCCTGAATCAGATCCAGGAATTATTAGTAGTAGTATGTTAAGGTTTTAAGGTGAGAGTTGGAACCAGTATATATGGGTATTTCTGTAAAAAAAAGCAGGAGCCATATTGATTCCTGCTTTTTTATGAAATTAATTCTGAACTCCAGTTTTTATTTTACTATCCTACCAATGAATAGTTAACCAACCCTTCTTATTTGCATCCATCCTTCTAGTTTCATAACGATAGATGTCTCACAGTTTTGCTATTTATATTAATTGTTTAATTTAAATTTATATATCCAATAATTTTTAACAGTCCAATATTTAAATCAAATAGTATACCTTTCGTGGGAATGCACAAATTACCCTCATTCTCAGGATCGCTGTCATCATCACATGCGCCGTCATCGCAATCCTCATCATCAGGATCCTCACACCAAGCTTCACATTCTTCTTCATAGTTACAGTCACCAACAGGAGGTTCGATATTGAAATTTATCGTATTCTTATCAGGATCCTCACACCAGTCTTTACATACTTCTTCATAGTTGCAATCATCAGCAGGAAACTCACTGTTTGCTTGCCCAACCACCCACCATGATGTTAAAAGCACCAATATTGATAGTATTGTGATTTTCTTCATTTTAGCTCCCCTTTTGTTTTTTTAATGATGTTTTTACTAAACCCAAATCATTAAAATCTTCTCTTTTATTGTGAGTCGTAATAGTTGAGAAATGTAAATTCTTGTTTTATTTTTTCACTCATCACCTCCTTTCTTAGATGAAAATTTAATCATGGGTTTTTTTATCTACTCTTTGATTACTAATTATAGAAAGAGCAAATACCATGCCACCTGGTATAGTAGATAGGTATGCTATTGATTTAATGAGATATTTCTTTAATATAATAAATCTTACTGATGATAGTAGATGCTTTCATGTATGAATTTTTACAAGTAAGATTATAAAATTTTGAAAAGCTAGGTCATAAAATGAGGGTGGTTGTCAGGAGATTTTTCGGTGGGGTTCTGACCACAAAATATTGGTGCGCCATGAGGGTATAAGGTGCTAGCGGATGAAAGTTCCGCCCGAGTAATTGTCGGTTCAACTCGGTAGCTACCCGGACAGTGGAAAAGGGAGACCTTTCTGCTGAAGCTCCGGGGACAAAAGTACAACTTTAGGTTGGCTGCAAACCGGCAGGCCGTAACGCGAGTGAACCTCGAGCATGCCTCGAAAGTACAGGAGTGGACGCCGACCCGCCCAATATTCGGGGAAGGTGGAAAGGACGGAGTAAAAGTGGAGAGGGTGGCGGTCTAAAAGTGTGACACCTGGTTAATGAGAGAGGGCAAGAGACCAAGAAACCAAGAAACAGAAGGTGAATACGGGAGTAAAAGGATTGATGGAATTTGTGAGGAGCGTACCGAAACCAAGAATCATAATCATATTGATGTTATATTACCCCTTCAAACATCTTGTGATCATGTTTTTGTTGACACACAAACAACCTTTCCCTATAATCTCCCCACCTGAAAGCGAATCCAGATCGCTCAAACATCTTTTTTATCTAGCGAAAGGAGAAATACTAATGTTAAAAGAACTATTTATTGCCTTAATAATTATTGTAACCGCCAATTCAGTTTCTTTTGCTGGTTCAGAACTGAACATGCAGGAGGGGAAGTGGGAAATCACAACAAAAATGGAAATACCGGCAATGCCAATGGATATGCCCCCGATGAAACATACTCAGTGTCTGACGAAAAAAGACCTTCTTCCGCAGAGTTCTCAAG
>JAZFSJ010000452.1:0-2839 GCA_036446115.1 Thermodesulfobacteriota bacterium
TACCCCTTTTCAAAAACAAAAAGTTTTCAACTACACTCTTTGAGACTAAAAAGACAGGAGCTCCTATAATTAAAGATGTGCTCGCCTTCTTGGATTGTAAACTTATATCCAAAGTCACTCCTGGAGATCATACCCTTTTCATCGGTGAAGTTTTGGAAGGGGGGGTAATCAAAGAAGGAACTCCCCTCTCAAGCAATGACCTGGAAAACATCTATGGTGGGCTGGACTACAACTGAATTCCTTCACAGGTAAAAAGACCTATTATCTATATAAAAAGTCAGAGATCGTCATTACACTTCTTAATAAATGAAAGATAAAAGGATGTCCCAACAACGCAAAAGAAAAAAACAGATCAAGGAAAAAGAATCTCAGTCGGGAATACTACAACGTTATTGGTCAGAAATCATCATACTAATCACTATTCTGGCAACAGCAGCCATCCGCTATCGTCTGCTCGGTGTTCCTCTTGAGCGGGATGAGGGAGAGTATGCTTACATGGGGCAACTTTTGCTGCAAGGCATTCTACCTTACGTTGAGGCATATAATATGAAATTTCCAGGTATCTACTTTCTGTATGCCTTGATACTAACCCTATTCGGACAAACCCACACCGGCATCCATTTAGCGCTGCTTGTTGCTAACGTTGCCACTATTTTTCTGATTTATCTTCTGGGTAAATACCTCTTTGATGCTTTGACCGGTGCTGTTGCAGGTATAAGTTATGGCATTATCTCAATGAGTCCTTGGTACCATGGTCTTTGGGCTAATAGCGAACATTATGTAGTGCTCTTTGCTATTGGGGGCATTCTACTGTTGACAAGAATCACCATGTCCTCCAAACTGCATTCTTTATTCTGGAGTGGAATCCTTTTGGGTCTTTCTTTCACCATTAAGCAGCATGGTATACTCTTTGTTTTATTCGGCATTGGATACTTTATCATTACCCACCTTAAGGAAGTCAGGGTTTCATTACCCCATTTTAGTAAAAAATTAGGATTGCTCATCCTGGGAATTATCACCCCACTTGGACTGTTTCTGATCACATTATCGATAGGCGGCGTCCTAGATAGATTCTGGTTTTGGACCTTTGAATATGCTTCGAAATATGTTTCAGATATTTCTCTCACGAAGGGATTATCAAATTTACAAGACAATATTTTACCCGGTTTGCAAGTAAATCTCTCTATTTGGTTTGCCGCTGCTCTCGGGCTCACCACAC
The DNA here is from genome assembly GCA_036446115.1 of Thermodesulfobacteriota bacterium. Lineage (GTDB taxonomy): Bacteria > Desulfobacterota > WTBG01 > WTBG01 > WTBG01 > JAZFSJ01. The sequence continues at coordinate 1,220 of JAZFSJ010000452.1, forward strand.
CTCTTTGGGATGAGAAATCTCGTTCAAAATGGGGATTCAGTTTAGGGTTTTTCCTTACCTCTCTGACAGCCCTGAGCCTGGGTCTCTATTTTCGGCGCCATTATTTCATCCTCCTCTTCCCATCTCTTGCTCTCCTTGCAGGGCTAGCGATAGCCGCACTGAGTAGGAAGATTACCAGCTTTTTGTCTCAACCGATGAAAGTAGGTACTGTGTGTCTTATCATCATTATCATTTGCTCCTATCCCCTCTTTGCTCAGAGAAAATCTCTTTTCCAGTTGACTCCAAGGGAGGTGTGCCGTAGAATTTATAATTGGAATCCTTTTCCTGAATCGCTGGTAATTGCACGATACCTTAAACAAAATACCTCTTTAAATGACCGCATCGCTGTCATGGGTTCAGAACCGCAGATCTATTTTTATGCGCATAGACGGGCTGCCACCGGATACATTTATACCTATCCTTTAATGAAATCTCATCCCTTTGCTATGAAGATGCAAAAAGAGATGATTGAAGAAATCGAAACCAACCAACCCAAATATCTCGTCTATGTATATGCTCCAATCTCCTGGTTAAGACATGTAAAATCAAACCCCCTAATATTTAAGTGGTTAAAATCATATCTTATCAAACACTACGAACGCACAGCAGTAATTGATATTATAAGTGACACTGAGACCCTTTACATTAGGGGAGAAAAAGTAAAAAGATATAAACCGCAATCCAGTTTCAGTATTGCAATTTTTAAAAGAACAAACTAATTTTGTTTTTAAGGGTAGTCCATCAATAAAGTTCCTTACGGGTATTGTAAAAGCAAGAACTCATAATCACTAATAACAAGGAGATCCCATGCGCAAAAGGAGAGAACAACCACGATTGAAATTTGGAGTCATAGTAAAGGACAACAAAAGTCACAAGGAAGGAAAAACCAGGAATATCTCGATTGATGGTTGTTTCATTGAAAAAGAGGGAGGCTTCAGCGAACTACTACCTACCGGCACACAGATTGAACTCATTCTAGACCTACCAAATGCAGAAAAGAAAATAAAGGTCACTGGTATGGTAAAGCACCATGGAACACATGAGGACGGGATGGGTATCTCTTTTGAAGCAATAGACAAGGAATCTGTCAGCATCATTAGACGATTCATTAAAACCTTTTTTGATGATGCTTCGGGCGAAGAATGGGCTAGAACTAAAGCGGAATACATGGAAGAAGTAGAAAAGCTTAAAGAAAAAGTGCCTCATCAGGGCAATCAAACATAGAAGCAATAAAAAAAGCTGGTTATGGTATGGCACAGGTGAAATCACACCTGATACCATAAAGGAGGGGCTCTCTTCCATAACCAGCGTTTACTTTATATTAATTATAACATAATCTGCTTATCCACAAAACTCCAGTAAACCGGTTAAAAATGACCCTATTAGGCTCTAAGTTTCAGGAATTATTGGTATAAATAACTTATCAAGTAACGGAAGTACGCTTAAAATTAATTTCATTATAATTCAATAAGTTATATCTATTGTGGAACTTCAACTGGAGAATTCTGGATAAGCGAATAACATACTATAAAAAATTGCACCATATGCTACAGAAATTTATTTTAAGTATCAGCTGTCGCA
>JAZFSJ010000453.1:0-2816 GCA_036446115.1 Thermodesulfobacteriota bacterium
CTTTGGAAACTACTACTACCTATTATTCTGTTAAGCACATCCTTATCATGCTTAACCGAGGGAGAGATAGAAGATGCAGAGGTGTATAAAACATCTTATGCAGAGCGCATGAAAATGGCAGAAGAAAGGTTTTATGCCGCCCAAAAAGAAGGGAAAACCGTTACGGGTGTAATCGTCGACGGAAACACTCTCTTTAATGGAACCACCGCCCCTCAGAATAAACCGTATGGAAAGCCTTATACGAATGAAGAATACAACGCTGCCGCGATCAGCGCAGAGCGCAACAGCAAACTCTTTATTCTTACCAAAGATGGAACCATTTATTACCCTGCTCCCAAGAAAGGTCAGAGCATCTCGGAGAGCGAGCAGGCTCATCGCATCACCCGCATACTCACTGAGGAACAAAAGAAGGGACCGAAAATGTTTACCTGGGCCACCCTGGTACCCCTGGTGGGAAGGGAAGTTGAGGTATATGGAGAAATTTACCCCGGATATGCCGGGATAAAGGGTATTTACATTGAATCCATCAGATTTGAGGGATTATATATAGTTGGACAATCAGAAGAGTCAGTATGATTGCAGGAGCACTAACGGCGAAGCAATCTCCTTTTGCAAGATTGCTTCGCCTCTCCCTTTTCTAATTTGGGGCTTATTCCGCGAGAGATCATGTAATAAGAAGACATACTCAATCTACTGAATAAATAAAAGGTGTGAATCACACTAAGCTATGAATTGCTATAAGATACTTTTTAATATATTCTTCATAGTTGCTTTCATCTATCTGGTAATGTGTCCTTCAATCCACGAACTTGGTGATACTATCAGGCATGATGTCACCCTGCAAGTGGGAGCAAAAATATTACTGAAGGATTTCAAAAAAGGTTTTAATTTCACTTTCTCAAAATTATCCACTAACTCCCAAAATGTTTTTTTCGTTCAATCGAGAACAACACAAGAGCTTCCAATCATTTCATCATCACATTCCACCTTAGAGCTTTATATTTTATCTACCACAAGGCTTATTTTATGACTCCCTCTTCCCAAACTATCAACTGTTCCTGATCATGATAAAGGAATATCGATATTCCTCCCCTTTATAAACAAATACTGAATATTAAGTTGTCTTAAACTCTATCAAGAAACCGTAGGTTGACCATGCAAAATTATTTTTTAAAATCACTAACCAACCCAAGGAGAGTACAATGAGCGAGAAGGTATTGATCGCGGGCGCCAACGGCCATCTGGGCCACGTGGTAGTCGAAACTGCTTTAGAAGATAACTACCTGGTGAGAGCTGCAGATATTAAAACAGATCGTCTTGATTCCATTAAAAACTCCGGCCTAGAAAAGGTACAGGCAGATATAACAAAGAAGGAAGAGCTTGCTCCGCTTATGAGTGGTGTCGTGGGAATCATCAGCACCGTTGGTCTTTGGCGGGAAAATCCTCCGTTTACTTTCGACAGTGTTGATCGCCAGGGGAATATCAATTTATTTGAGGTGGCCATGCAGCAGGGAGTGAAAAAGGTAGTTTATGTGAGTCTCCTCAATGTGGAAAAGGCAAGAAAAGCAAAAGTTATGCTCGCAAAACGGGCTGTTGAGCAGTTCCTGGAAAATAGTGACCTTGATTATACTGTTTTTCGCCCTTCCGGACTTTTTCACGACTTTGTTGAGGTCTTCAAACCCCAAATCATGAAGGGTCAGGTCCGCGGACTCGGTGACGGTTCTCTGGTAATGCAACCCCTAAGCCCTAAAGATCTCTCCCGATGTATGTTGGATTCATTTAAGAACACTAAGGCCAGTCGCAAGATTTTCGACATTGGAGGCCCTGAACGGTTCACTTATAATGAGGCAGTTTCTATGGTTGCCAGTGCTATGGGGAAGGAAGCGAAAATCTCGTATTCACCAGTCTGGATGGCGACAGCTTTGGCTTATATTATCAATTGGATCAAACCCGGTGGATTCCTCCAGCCAGACTGGATTGAGATCCTCACTATGGACAGTGTGGCTGATATGGAACCAATAAAAGAAACATTTGACATCGAGCTTGCGACTATCAAGCCTTACCTGCAGTCAAACCTTGCGGTGTAACATGAGTCTATTATCCTTATGCGGGACAAACTTATAAAAAGGGAGTATACATCATGAAAGTTTCTCATCTCACACTTATCATCATTGCTGCCTTTGTATGGTTTTCAGGTGGCATAGCTTTGCTGTTCAAAGGCGGTGCATTGATTAAAAGTGCATATCTGATTGACTCCCAATCAATGTGGACATTTGCTGCACCACTTCTGGGCATTATAGCCGGTTTCCTCAAGGGGATATTCCTTTTTAACAAAAGCTGTAAGAAAAACATCAAGAGGATAAGAGCACTCGTCACTCCCCGGGTATGGCAGTGTTTCAGGCCTGGCATGCTGATATTTCTTGCTCTTATTATTCCTGCAGGTGCATGGATGTCAAGAAGCGCTGCCGGAAATTATACCCTTCTTTGTTTTGTTGGCGCACTTGATCTGTCGATTTCATTTGCTCTTCTCACCTCATGTGTGGTCTTCTGGCAACTCAAGGCATTTTCAGCTTCACGCATTTGAGATAGAACAATACTGATAACAATGGATTTAAAGGGTCAAACGTTAACCATAACAGATGATTGAAAAAGGAGGTTTTAAATCATGGCACTAGACATCAATACATTTGATATTAACAAAATACTATTTGAGAAGCTTCAAGAGGGCTATGGTGATCTAAAAGAAGTTCCTTCTAAAATGCCCGCAATGGACCGGATAGGTGAAACCAAGTGGTATGATCCCGGCGATAAGTCAC
>JAZFSJ010000454.1:0-2845 GCA_036446115.1 Thermodesulfobacteriota bacterium
GTGACATTCAAGACAAAGCTGGGACAGGGTTGAATCATTCCCTTCCTCCAGTTCTCTAGCCCACATGAGGGTTTTTGCGCCTCCATGGGCTAAGTGACAGGCACCGCATATTCCCGATTCTCCAGGAGACTGCTCGAGCTTGTTTTTCTCATCAGGCGCTGAGAGGGAAAGATCGTGGTCTGTCTTTTCAATAGCTCCCTTTTCTTTGTGACATCCCAGGCAAAGTACAGAGTCTTGATGAGCTGCTCTTAAGAAGCTATTGGTAATATCTCCCTTCTCATCTTTAGAGCCTTTATTGTCCGGATTTAAGGGATCCCACTGGTGAGAATTGTGGCAGCTTGAACAATAGATTGCCCCCTTAGTGTCCTTTTTGCCGGTTTCAGTAAAAAGAGGAAAGTCCATTGCCGTTTTTGGTTCGTCAGGTTTCACCCCGATAGGGTGTCCGGTTTCGGGAATGAGTGACTCTTCAGCGCACGCGCCCTTCGCATGACAGCTCTTGCAAATGCCGATAGGGGGTTCCTCTTTGCCTTCCCATTTCCTTGCCCACATAAAAGGTCCTACCCCCTCATGGGTAAGATGACAGCAACTGCAGGGCCCCGACTGAGATACGGTTTTGTCCAGCACATTTTTTGCCTCTGGAGCCATCAGGGTAAGATCGTGCTTACTTCCCTTAATGAGTTTCTCCTGTGAGGAATGACATTGCAGACAGAGTGAATCCTTATCGTTTTTTTCTAAGAGAAGGGATTCATTCACTGCAGGGGCATGGGTAGAGTGGCATGAGACGCAGATAAGCTCTCCCCTTGTGCCCAGTCTGACTTCTTTACCACTTCTCTTCCACTCCTTGGGTATTTCAGCGTTCTCAGGTTTGACATCTACACTGTGGGAATAAAGGTTTCTGCTCTTGTCCTTATTGAGACCGGGTGTTTTTTGGTGACATGCTTCACAGAGCACCGGATAGATACCTGGGCGATCCACAGGTAAAACCAGGCGTTTATCAGTAAATCCTCCATGGGCCACATGGCAGCTCTCGCAAATCACCTGGTTGGGTTCACTTCCTATATACCCACCATACTTGACTATTTCCCTGGAGATCTTTAAGCTGGTTTTATTAATTGGGTGGTTACCTTTTTCTGGCCCTCCATTTTTATCTACATGGCACATCTTACACATCTCAGAGTTTTCATTTGATGTTCTTACGAAAATGGTTTTTTCGATGCCCGTTTCGGTTGTCACACCATGGGCACTGTGACAAGTTGCACAGTTCATCTTGCCCTCTTCATCGAGAGGGAAGATTTCAGGTATCTTTATTTTGTCGGAAGGAGTGATACCGACTTGATGTTTCCTGTCGTTATATACTTTCTTGCGGGAATCGACAGTGGAGCCATCATGACATGAAAGGCACATCTGGGAAATAGCTACCGTTGGCTTATCTGGAAATGGTGCAATTTCAGTACTTCTTTTCTCATAAAAGAAGGTATCAACCCAACTATAGTGACAGATAGCACATTCTTTAGCAGAATCGGGCTGTAGTGTTATGGTTGTGGTTGCGGCGTTTATGAGTGAGATGCCTGCTATTAATAAAAAATGTGCGGTGAGAAATAATTTTTTTATGGGTAGCATAGTGTGGCTGAGTTTTTTAATGTATTCTTTGCGTTATGAGATATGCGATTTGTGGTGTGCATGTTCCGCATCTCATATTCCCCCGTTTTATTTTTTATTATCCACTGATTTTACACATCTAAATCCTATGTGAAAACTTCCCAGATGAGGATCATTTTTATGTCGATTAGACACCTGTAAAGCTGCTTTATCGCAGTACCAGGCTCCGCCCCTTACCACCTTTTTTGAACCAAGGATGGGTCCCTGGGGATTCTTCTTAGCACTTAATTCATAGTACTCCTTACTGTACCAATCCTGACACCATTCCCACACATTGCCTGCCATATCATAGAGACCATAGCCATTGGGCTCATAGCTTTTTACAGGAGTTGTTCCAAAAGACTTATAGTTTGCCCTTTCCCGGTTTATTTCATCACCCCAGGGAAACTTTCTCCCTACCAATCCACCACGTGCTGCCTTCTCCCACTCAGCTTCAGTGGGAAGCCTTTTTTCCGCCCACTTAGTAAAGGCCAAGGCATCTTCCCAGCTTACCCCCACTACAGGGTCGTCTGGCCTGTCATACTCTGGATTCCACATTTTATGGGGGGGATAGTCTGTATCTTTCAAGAAGTTTTCATAACGGGCACAGGTCACCTCTGCCACGTCAATGTAAAAGGCATCGATATAAACTTCATGTGCAGGCTGCTCATCCCCGTTTCCTGATGTATTCGCCATGGTGAAGGTTCCAGCAGGTATGAGCACCATTAACTCAGGGTCTTTCTCGGAAACCAGTTTCGATGGGGTAAGATAGTGCTCTGGAGAGGCACTATGGTTTTCCTTCTTTTGGCTTAAGGGGAGGGTGTGGCAACTTATTATAAAAAGTAAATTTATTATAATTATAACAGTATTTTTACATTTAGCCATTGTAACTTTTGAAGTATTTCTATGGAATTAATGTGAATGAATGTTCATTCACTTATCAATATCATTAATTGTGAAATATGTCAATAAATTATTCAAATTGCTGATATTTAATCGTTTTCTAGAAAAACAGCTATTGTCTATATAAAGGATTGATAATCTTTTTAAATTGTGGGATTAATTCGAAGTGATGTGTAAACAAAGAGAAATATATAGAAAAAGAAAAAAATCAGAACATTTGATCTGACTTGGAATAGAACGAGCAATGATTTAATGTGCTCGATATGAGTTCGCAATTAATCTTTTGTACGTCCTTTAATTTTAT
>JAZFSJ010000455.1:0-4906 GCA_036446115.1 Thermodesulfobacteriota bacterium
TTGGCCCGTGCGATGGCAAATACCAAACAGGTTAAGGGTGCCAATCTTTTCAATAATGGTTTTACTGATACTATTGGTGATGGTGTTGCGTTCTTTTCAGCTTCGCATCCTACCATTGCGGATGGCAATCAGTCAAATCTAATGGCAGCCTCCGATCTTTCAGAGGCTACCCTGGAGACGGCTCTTACCAATGTCCAGAAGATCAAGGATGATCGAGGTATTCTGGTTGGCGCAAGTGCTGTTTCACTGCATATCCCGGTTGATTCATGGGCAATTGCAGATCGTATTCTTTCTAGCCCTGGCAATACTCAAACGAGTTTGGCCGCCGCTAATCCGAATATGAATGCAATCAATGCCACACGTCATATGGGTATGTTGCCTGAAGGTTATCATATTAATCGTCGTTTCTCTGATACGACTTCCTATTTCATCAAGACTGATGTTCCGAACGGTACTAAGATGTTTGTTCGTTCGCCTCTTCAGACTAAGATGGAACCGGATTTTGATACCGGTAATCTTCGATTTAAGGCACGGGAGCGTTATAGTTTTGGCGTTTCCGATTGGCGGGGTTTCTTTGGAAGTCTCGGTTCTTAATAAGAGTGGGGGAGAGTGGTGTAGTGCCACTCTCTCTCTCTTTACTAATGAGAGGAAATCTAAATGGCTACAAATATTAAAGTTGCTATAGCCACGGGTGATGCAGTTTTGAAATATGTAGATGATGATTCCACAGTTGGTGCAAATGGGGGTAATAATTTCCAGCCCAGCACTACTCGGATTCTTGCTCTACATGCCGTGGCTACTGCTGCCGGATCGTATTCAATTAAAGGACAGCGACAGATTACCAATAAGACGGCAGAGGGGACAGCAATTAAGTTTCAGGTAGCTGCCAACGAAGCCACCGATATTTATATGGGTGAGTTGGGTGTTCCTGTCTATGGTATAGTTAGCGTCTCTGGTCCTACAGATGGCTGTGTTTTGACTGCTTTCGTAGGCTAGTCATGGTCGCTTATTCGTACTTGAAGGCGGATCTGATCAACTCGTCTGAGAACGATTCCACTGACTTTGCAGATCAGATTCCGTATTTTGTGGAGAAGGCAGAACTACGTCTGACCAAGGATCTTGATGATGTTGGATTGGATGAATATTCTTCAATAACTTTAACTGCCGGTACTGCCACTGTTAGTTTGAATGATCGTGTTCGTATTGTACGCAATGTGAACTACACTACCAGTGCGTCCAGCAAAAAAACGAATCTTCTTCAAAGAACAATAGAATATATAAATGATTACTGGCCCGTCAGCGCATCTACAGGGACGCCCAGATATTATTCCAGAAAAAATAATTCGTCTATTTTTATTGTTCCTACCCCAGCATCTACATTGACTGGGGAAATTCAAACAGTTTCTCGTCCACTTGCCCTTTCTTCTGCAACGGGTACGAGTGTGACAACCAGTAACTATTTTAGTGCATATTGTTATGATGCCCTTTTCTATGGTTCCATGATCGAGGCAACCATGTATATGAAAGATTGGCCTACATTACCGACATGGCAACAGCAATATCAGGTTGCCGTAGATACACTTCGTAATCAGGCTCGCAGGACCAGACAGGATGATATGGCCTTGGCAGCAAGTCCAGCGGGTGGTCCAGATACACTAATACAAGGAGCAAGTTAATGGCAAGTGGAGTTATAATACCAGTAGTCAGAGCAGGTGGAGCAGCAGCTCGTTGGGTATTAAAATATTTTGATGATGCTAAGAATGTAACAAAAACAAGTACTCATTCATCTTTAGGGGATGCTAAAAAAGCAGCAGCAAAGGGGGGAGTGGGAAATCCCAAAGTACTTAAACAAGGCTTGCGAAAAGAAAAAACTATGTCAAAAAAAGTAGTTGGAAGACAGAGTGGTTCACAAGTTGGATCTGTACCATCTCCTAAACCAAAACCAAAGAAAAAGAAAAGTAGTGCTATTGACAAGTATCTAACATCGCCTAGACGGTTGATAGGACCATCTGAAATGATGGGAAGACCACCCATAAAGGAAAGTTTACCTAGAAAAGAACCAAAAATTATAATGTCAGGTCCGGGTAAGAAAACGTCTGCACAGCGAAAGATAGATGCTCTTTCTGATGCGGGATATGGTGATGCAACTCTTATAGAACTGGGTAGAGGGAGTAAGTTAGATAAGGCTTATACTAAGTGGTTACAGGGCCGGGAAATGGATAGATTTATGATGAAAGGTATTTTTCAAAGACCTAAAAAACGAAAAGGAGGTGGTAAGGTTCTTTATAAAAAACATGATACTGTATATCGAAAGATGGGTGGTAATTCTGTTATTCGTATGATCTATGATTAATCGAGCTAGTGTGGGACAACAGATTATGAAATCACCTAAGAAGCGTAAATCTAAGAAGAAACAGGTTTTACATAAGCAAAAGGTATATGATCCTCGCTCTAAAGCAGGTAAGAGTATTTATGATGAAATATATGATCCTAAGAGTTTACCTATCGATCCGTTTGGTAGAAGTCCTCTCACACGGGGAGTAAAAGATAAAATTCAGTTTTTTAAAAATTTAGGTGTGGTAAAAACAGCTCGTAAGGGTGGAAGAATTAAAGATGGAAATGATTTTATAGCTTCTTTATATAAGAGGAGTAATAGAGTGTGAAAGCACCCAAGAAACGTAAGAGTAGTAAGAAGTGGATTCCAAGCAAATTTAGCCGTAACTCTTGGAAAACTGAGAGAAAGAAAGGGAGATCTTAAATGAAAAATAAAGTTGTTGAGGTCGTAGATAAATTACCTGAAATAGGAGGTGGTATTATGGATTCTTGGATAGTAATAGTTATTGGTATAGTTGTAGCATGTGTTGTCGGTTACATGATTTGGAAGAAGATGAAGAAAAATGGCTAATCCAGAGAAAAACTAAGGAGATTGAAATGCACGGGCCACATACATTAATTAAACGGCCACATAATCTTGATAATCTGGTGGGACGCCCCACAGGGCAGGGTTATGGTGCCGCCAGAAAGGGGCCGGATGTCAAAGGTCCGCCCCAGGATGTTATCGTAGATGAAGACTATCAGCAAGGTAAATCTTTCAAAGTGGAAAACTAGACATGCCTTATAAAAAATTAACTCCCCAAAATAATAAAGAAAGAATCTTTATACTTTCTATTCGAGAGGGAGAGACGGGACATTTACCTGAAGGTAAAAAGGGTGCCGCTGTTAGTGATAAAGGCGCTAAGGGATCAATGCAAATAATGCCCGGAACTTATAAAGACGTTATGGGTAGTATGAAAGGTTGGAATGATCCTGAACAATTAGAAGCGGCTGGAATAACATATGCTTTAACACAGTTTAGAGCTTTTGGGGGCGATGTCAGACGAGCATCGGGAGCTTATAATAGAGGTCCAATAGCAGAACGAGAAAAAAAACTTCTTGGACCGAGAGGTAAATATTTCGTTAACACAGTTGCTGATACATATGATAGATTAAGACGAGGCGCTGCTAGTATACCTAAACCAAAACCGGAAGATCCAAAAATATTACAGATTCACAAAGATAGGAGGAAAACAACTATGGCTTCTAAAGATAAGGTACTAAAGCGTCTTCTAGATCTTAAAAAAGGCAAGCCAACTTTTCAGGATAAAAATCGTCTTAAAACTTGGAAAGATGCAGGAGAAGGTTCCAGAGATCAAGAGCATGGCTATAATAGAGCTTTAAGAAATATACAAAGGTCTATTCAACAAGGTCGGGCAGTAAATGAAGTTGATGCAGAGATTGCTAAATTATATATAAAAGAAACTCCACAACAGTTATTGGATAAGTCCAAGACTTTTATAGATATGATGACATGGTTTGGTGGTGGGGCAGCAGTAAAAGGTGTTACTAAAGCCGCTTCAGGGTTTGCTAAACCTCTTACTGCTGCTGCTAAGGCCGCTAAAAAAGCTTCTGAAACTACTGTTAAAAAAGCTGCTGCTCCTACGACTAGGGTTGCTAAAGAGGTTGTTAAAAAAGCTGTTGTTCCTGTTAGAGGGGCTGCTCAAAGAGTTGCTGGAAAACTTAGTGGAAGCATTGCTGCCAAAGCTGCTGCTAAAAAAGCTTTAAAGACTGCACAAAGAAAGGCGCAACGAGCTAGAATTAGTGCTCGAAACAAGGTATTAGGAGATATTGCCAAAGGTGGTGTACATACCCAAGGTCTGGCAAGAAAAGCCGATAGGGCAGGCAGGACAGCTTACAATAAAATAATGAAACAACATGGTAAAGCTGCTAAAGCAACTACTGCTGTTCGTCAAGCTAAAAATTTACGACGAGGACAAATAGCAGGAGGAGCAGCATTAGCAGCAGTTCCGGCTGTAGTGGCTCTTACAGGTGATGAAAAAAATGAGAAAAAAGTTCCTATTCCGAAAGCTAAACCAACTGGATCAGAGGTTTTCTGGGAACGAGCAAAACGTGCTAAAGCTGCTAGAGCTAAAGCTGCTGAACAAAAAGCTATTACCAGAAGTCGAGCAGGTCGTGATACAGGTATAGGAGAAGGTAGAGACATATACGGAGCCATTGACCGTTTCCAACGAAACCGGGCCAAGCATCTGGCTAAGGTTAAAGCTGCTGAAAAAAAAGCTATTACCGAAAAAGACGAGAATAAGGAAACACAACGAGAATTAAAATTTTGGGAAGGTGGAGTACGATATATAAATCTGCCGGAATGGCTAGGTGGTGGAAGAATTAAAGTGGATAGTTCTGCTAAGGCTTTAGAATATGGAACTCCAGAATATAAACATGGTGGTCAAATTCAAAGGAGTATGAAGAAGCCTGAAACTAATCCTCGTAAGGTTAAGGCGAAAACTCGCAAGCATGCTGCCCTTGGAAGTAAGCCCAAGGGAGTTGGAGCAGCCACACATGGATATGGGAA
>JAZFSJ010000456.1:0-8424 GCA_036446115.1 Thermodesulfobacteriota bacterium
ATTTCTATCCAACGGCCGATTGTATTTGCGATATACCTTATATGGAACACTACCTTGAACCCCTAGAGGACGCCTTTGATAAAGGCATGAAATACTTCCCTTCACTTTGGTCGGGAAGGAACTCTAACTGGTTTCGAGCCCTCTCTTCTCCCTATTGTTTATCCGGCGACTTCTTCCCAAGCACAAAAGAAACACAGCGGTATATTCTTGAAATTATGACTTCGTATCTCAATACTTATTACGATCTCTGGAAAAAGGATCAGCCACGAGATCCTGAGTACATGAAATCATTGAATACCAGGAAAGATGCTATCAGGACGAATTTCCGTGAAAAGGACCCAGGAGAATATATGATGGTAAAAGCGGTAGGGAAAGAATTGGCAGCTTTGGGTTTAAGGGTTGTTTTTTAAAGTCAACTCCCCACTAGGAGATCTCCACACAGATTATTGGTTTTTCTCAAATCCCACCCTGGGATGATGACTACAGCCTGGCTGAGCTCGGCCAAGCCGACCCTGACTATTCCTTTGAATCTTATATTTAAAAAGCAAACAATAAAATATTTTCTGCGAGCATCGGTAAGAATCCACTTCTTATTCTTATCCCTTATATGGATTTTTTTAATTTACACTCACTTAAATTTATTATAGCATTTTAGCGTCAAGTAAACTATCACCCGTGAAACGGGTTGCTTTGTCATACGGCCAAAGACCGTGCAGCAAACGACCATACCCAAAGGGGGTGGTTTTCTTTTGCGACACTGTGCAAAGTACAGGTGTTTAAGAGCAAACAACAAAGGAAGCACGAAAGTGCTAATGTTTCCTTTTACGAGGAGAAGATAAAAATAAATACATTACTAATCTCCGTAATCCTCGTACACTCTGTGGTAAAACATAGTAAGGCTGAATAGTCAACTCATTCTCAGCATGTGAAGGATGGATGTCTCTGTCATTATAATTAACTGGAACACCAGGAAACTTCTTCTGGATTGCCTTAAGTCAGTCTACCTCACAGCCGCCGGTCTGGATAGTGAAGTCATCGTGGTTGACAATGGCTCACTTGACGGAAGTAGTCAGGCAGTAAAAGAGAGCTTCCCTCAGGCAAAACTTATCCAAAACTCTGAAAATAAAGGGTTTGCCGGGGCCAACAATCAGGCACTCTCAAATGTTACAGGACGCTACGTCCTCCTTCTAAACTCCGATGCCAAGCTCACCGATGGGGCTCTCACAGGGCTTGTCAATTTCATGGACAAGACACCCAAAGCCTGTATCGCTGCCTGCCAGTATATCAACCACGATGGGAGCAAGCAGAATTCCTTTGATAACTTTCCCTCCCTGGCGACAGAACTCTTAAACAAAACCTTTTTAAAAACCTTTTTCCCCCAAAAATATCCCAGCAAGAAAAAGGAACACCAAGAACCAATGGAGGTAGACTCAGTGATCGGGGCATGCATGATCGTACGAAAAGCGGCTATTGAACAGGTGGGGACACTGGATGAAGATTATTTTTTCTTTATGGAAGAAACCGACTGGTGCTTTCGGATGCATAAGGCCGGGTGGAAAGTCTACCACCTCCCTGAAATCAAGGTTTACCACCTGCAAGGACAAAGTAAAGAAAAAAACCCCTCGAAGGCATGGATTGAGTATTACCGATCAAGCTACACCTTCTTCAAAAAAAACAGAAGTACCTTTTCTTACTACACACTCAGGATTTTAAGGGTAGGCAAGCTGATAATCAATCTGGTCCTCGTTCTGTTAGGGCTCCTTGCCACGCTTGGTTCGGATAAGGGATTGAGGCGTCGTTTTCGTATATACAGAGATTTACTGCTCTGGCACCTAAAATTGTGTCCTGCGTCAACGGGGCTGAGAGAACTTGAAGGATAAAGTTTTTTTGAATACAGATTACTAAGATTATAAATAAAACCAAAATTTATACGAAGGGACATGAAGGAAAAAGATAATTTTGTTCTTCGTGATCTTCGTGGTTACTAATTACCATGAAAATTGCGCTGATAAGAAAAGAATATACCCTCTCCTGGGGGGGAGCAGAAAGCTACGTAGTAAACTTAAGCAGGCAACTACTTGAGATAGGGCATGAAGTTCATGTCTTCGCCAACACCTGGGATACTACATCTGATGGGCGCATCACTTTCCACCGGGTTCCTATGAGCACTTTATACTCACCATTAAAAAACCTTTCGTTCGCCCTTAACAGCAAACGTCTTCTCAAGAAGGAGAAGTTCGACATCGTGTGCGGTTTTTCACAAGCATATCCTCAGGACGTCTACCGCGTGGGTGATGGCCTGCATCTACATTTTTTACACACTCAATCACCTCATCTTTTAAGGAGATTCTTAAACTACCTCAACCCTCGACACCTCTTTATTCTCTTTGTTGAAAAGCAGATATTTAAACCCGGGAACTACCACCACATCATAGCCAACTCCAGGATGTGTAAACGCCAGGCAATGAACTACTATCAGGTTCCTGAAGACAAAATTGAGGTCATATATAACGGCGTAGATTTGGAGCGCTTCAATCCCGGGACAAGAGATACCTACCGGTCAGAGATGAGAGAAAAGCTCCATATCAGTGATGAGGACACTGTTGTCTTATTTGTGAGCAGAAATTACAAAAGGAAAGGGCTACGCCACCTGATTGAAAGCCTCTACCTTATGGGGGAAAAGGCACACACTATAAAAGTAGTAGTTGTGGGAAGGGGGAACCCCAAACCTTACCAACGCCTGGCTTTAAAATGCGGGCTTTCAGACAATCTGCTTTTCGTAGGAGAAGAGAGGGTTCTGGAAAAATATTACGGTGCAAGTGATCTACTGGTTTTACCCACTTTGTATGATCCCTTCTCTAACGTCTGCCTGGAAGCGCTGGCCTGCGGACTTCCTGTTATTACCACCAAAAGTAACGGGGCAGCGGAAATCATCGAGGAAGGGAAAAACGGCTATGTGATAGAAGACGCCAGGAATAAAGAAGAAATGTCCAGAAAGATCTCTCTCTTTCTTTCAAAAGACGTAAGAGAGGAAATGAGAAACCCCGCTGCCGCAAGTGCAAGGCCCTATACCGCAGCGGAGAACGCTCAAAAGACCCTGGCCCTTTATGAAAAGGTTTTCACAAAAAAAAAGGCCCTCTCTTGTTCCTATCATGACGGAATCATCACCAACGATGAGTACGCATCACTTCTTTCACAAAACAAACTCACCGACTTCAGTACAGTAATGCATTACAAAGACGGAACGGTTATTAAAAAGGCACTCAAAGAACGGTCAACGGTAAAGATTGCGCTTAACGATAACGGTGGTGAAATTGGTGCCTATTTGAAAAGATACTATGATTCCGGTTTTAAGGCACGGGTCAGCTCTCTACTTCGCTTCTCCTTTCCCAGAAGTGCTTTGGGTGAGTGGAAAAACATCCTTGCTTTCCACACACGAGGCATTCCCACCATGGTTCCCCTTTCAGCAGGCATAAGAAAGCCTTCTGGTTTTAAGAAAGAATCTTTCCTGCTTACCAGGGAAATTGAGGGGGTAGAGCGATTGGAGCACTATTTACCCCGCTACTTTTCACCCCCGCTGAACAGCCATCATCTTAAAGAAAAGAGGAAGTTAATTAAAGAACTCGCCCTCCTGGTCAAGCGCATGCACCTTTCAGGTTTCAATCATCGAGACCTCTACCTCTGTCACATCCTGGTAAAAAAAAACGTAGACCACAACTGGAAAATCTTTTTTGCCGATCTTCACCGGGTAGATCAAAGAAAAAAGGTTGGTTTAAGATGGAGGGTTAAAGACCTGGCTGCGCTCAATTACTCATCAGATAAAAACCTTATCACCAGAGCCGACCGTTTGCGATTTATCACCCATTATCTGGGAGGGGAAAAACTGGATGCCAATGCCATGCGCTTCATCAAAAAAATTGTGAAGAAGACTGATAAAATACGTTCCCACGATCTCAAGATAAGAAAGAGAGCTTCTATCAAAGCAAACCTGGATAAAGACAATAGTTCACCTTAAGAGTACGCAAAGGCCGCTGAGAACATAAAAAAACAGTTAGTTTGATTCCATTATGAATAAAGTGTTATGGTCCTTTCTTTAAGAATCTCTGTGGTTAGATGAAACTTTAAAACAAAAGGAATCCCTTATGAGAAAAGAATTTTTGATCTTCGGCAGCCCTAAAATTGAACAGGAAGAAATTGATGAGGTGGTAGATTCTCTTAAGTCAGGCTGGATTTCTACCGGTCCCAAGGTCGCAAAATTTGAGGCACTCTTTAAAGATTACATAGGCACTAAACATGCGCTCGCACTCAACTCCTGCACAGCCGGTCTCCATCTCTCCATGATTGTCTCCGGTTTAAAACCGGGGGATGAAGTCATCACCACCCCTATGACCTTTGGCGCTACGGGAAATTCCATCATTCACACTGGCGCCAAGCCTGTTTTCGTTGATATCAATCTGCCAACCATGAATATAGATACTGATAAGATTGAAGAAAAAATCACCCCCAAAACCAGAGCCATTCTCCCTGTCCACTTTGCAGGAAGACCCTGTCAGATAGAAAAAATTAAAGACATCGCCCAAAAACACAACTTGCTACTTATTGAGGATGCAGCCCATTCTATAGAAGCAACCTATCACGGACAGAAGATTGGCACCATTGGTGACTTAACCGTATTCAGCTTCTATGTCACCAAAAACCTGGTAACGGGTGAAGGGGGGATGATTACTACCGATAACGATGAGTATGCAGAGAAGATTCAAACCTATGCCCTTCATGGTATGAGCAAAGGGGCATGGAAGAGGTATTCAGATGAGGGATTCAAACACTACCGCATCATATATCCTGGTTTTAAATACAACATGATGGATATTCAGGCCGCTCTGGGCATTCATCAGCTTAAGAGAATAGAAAAGTATCTCAAGCGTCGAGAAGAAATCTGGCAGCGCTATGATGATGCCTTTAAGTCTCTTCCCCTTGATACCCCTCCTCCAGCGGAGGAAAACACCAGGCACGCGCGCCATCTCTACACCATTCTGCTAAAACTGGAAGAGCTGAAGACAGATCGAGATACTATCCAGCAGGCTCTCTACCAAAAGAACATTGGGACAGGCATTCACTTCATTTCGCTCCATCTGCACCCCTACTATCAGGATACCTTTGGGTACAAACGGGATGACTTTCCCAATGCCGCTTTTGTCTCAGAAAGGACTATCTCGCTTCCCCTTTCAGCCAGGCTTTCTGATGAGGATGTAAGTGATGTCATTCAGGCAGTAACAAAGGTACTTAAGAAATATCAAAAGTGACGACTTCGTAAAAAGTCCATCTGCTGCGTTGCACTTCATCCCTGCCCTGTTAAATTGAGTTCGATCTAGTTCCACTTCTGAATATGAGGCAGGGCTACTCAACTGGAAGGGTGAAATGCCACATGTCAATTATTTAACAGGGTGAATCACTCCGACGTACTGCTCACAGTACGTCTCATTCCTAAAGATTCGTTCGCCTTGCATCTGGAGCTTTTTACTGTGTCGCCTAATTAATAGCCTTTTACTATTTTTTTGCAAGTAACTTACATTGAAAACAACTTATCCCCACAAAATTAGATGGATTGTTAACGAAGGTTTTCAGGGTGTTTTGCCTTCTCATACACTCAATCAGGTAATCAACCTTGAAGGCATAAGGGAACACAAAATGGTAAGAACCCTTCCCTCCCGCACTGTAAGGTATCTCAAGCCATCTTCCCCTGAGATTCCAGCCCTCTATCTCAAGGAATATCATTTGCCAAATTTCCTTGATGGCATAAAAAACCTTTTTCTCTCGCCGGCCGAAAGAGAGTGGTACATTGCCCACAAGATCACAAAAAAAGACGTGCCCACCTTCACTCCCCTGGCAGTGGGAAAGATTAGAAGATTCGGCCTGCTCAAAAAAAACTATCTTATTTCAAAAAGCATAGATGGTGCAAAACCACTCAAAGAATACATGCCTGACGACTATCCTAACCAGGCCGGCAGTAATGTTACTGATAAAATAAGTGCCATCGAAAGTCTGGCACAATTCGTTAAGAACCTTCACCAAAAAGGCATTTTCCATCAGGATTTTCACTCAGGAAACATCCTCATAGGAAAGGATGATAAAGGAAATATCCATTTTTATCTCATGGACCTCCACCGGGTAAAACTGCAATCTAAATTATCCGACAGGCAGAGGGTACAAAACCTTGCTTCATTAAACACAGGCTTTTATCAAACGACTCGGAAGACAGAAAAATTGAGATTTCTTAAAACATACCTTAACGGTGACAGGAGGTGGGAAGCGAACTACCCCCACTTTACCCGACTCATTGAAGCAACGACAGATAAGATGATGAAAAAAATGTGGCACAAGAGGGATAAAAGGTGCTTGAAGAGCAATAAATACTTTGTACCTTTTAAGTCGGACACCTTCAAAGGCTTTATCAATCGAGACTTCTATAGTCCCGAACTCCTGGATCTTCTGCACAACCCTGATAGATCCTTCACTGAGTCCCTGAGCACTGTTATAAAGGATTCTAATACCACCTCTTCCTGCTTTATGCCTCTTGAAATCGCAGGTAAAACAGTGGAACTCCATATTAAGCGCTTTAACTATCAGAACATCCCCTATACTTTAAAAAACCTTTTCCGTACTTCAAGGGGCAAAAGGGTATGGAAAGTAGCTAACGGTCTGCTCTTAAGAAATATCCCTACTCCTTTGCCTGTGGCCTTTCTCGAGCAGAGAAAGGGGAGACTCCTCATAAAAAGTTTCTTCATTACTAAGAAGATCGATCAATCGCTTCCCCTAATCTCCCTGTTCCAAAAAGGGACAGTCAATTCACCAGATGAAATTTCTAAAATAAGAAATGAAATACTACAGCAGGGAGCATGCATTTTAAGAAGGATGCACGAGCGTGGTGTGTGTCATGGAGATTTAAAGGCATCCAATATACTGGTACAGAAAAAGGCAGGGCAGAAGGAAAAGCTCTATCTGGCAGACCTGGACAGCGCCAGGGTTAAAAAAAGTGTTAAAGAGGAAGATAAAATTAGAGATCTCGCCCGTCTCAATGCCTCTCTGCTTGACACAAGAGCAGTTTCAACGCCAGATCGGCTCAGACTTCTGCAATACTATCTCAGGCAAACCGGAGATCAAAAGGTACAAGAGTATTGGAAGACGATTTTAGAGCGCACACAAAATAAACTCAAAAAGACCGGGAGGAAGTTTATATAATTCACGGATAAAATGCAAAGATTCAATCTGCAACTTACAATCCCACGAGAGGAGAAGATATGAAAGTCCCACTGCTCGACTTAAAACTCCAGTACGCACAAATAAAAGATGAAATTATATCTGCTATTAACGAAGTGCTGGAGAGCCAGCAATTTATATTCGGCCCAAAACTGGAGGCATTTGAAAAGGAAATTGCTCACTACCTGCAGGCAGGTCATGCCGTCGGTGTCTCTTCCGGCACTGACGCCCTGATTATCTCTTTGATGGCTCTGGGAATAGGGAAAGAAAAGAAAACAGGGAAAGGAGAGGAAATACGGGAAGAAGATCTTGTCATCACCTCACCTTTTACCTTCTTCGCCACCGCGAGCGCCATCTCCAGGGTGGGGGCTACTCCCCTCTTTGTTGACATTGACCCCCTTACTTACACTATATCTCCAGAAAAGATAGCAGAAACTATCTCCTCCCTTGATAGCGACCGACGTAAAAGGATCAAGGCCATTATACCCGTGCACCTCTACGGCCAGTGTGCTGATATGGATTCCATTGTGGATATCGCTAAGAGATATAACTTGAAAATCATAGAAGATGCGGCCCAGGCCCTGGGCGCCAAATATCTTCGTAAAGATTCTGCTGAGGTATCTCAATTTGCCGGGAGTAGTGGTGATTTGGGCTGCCTCTCTTTTTTCCCCACCAAAAACCTGGGGGGCTATGGTGAAGGAGGTATGGTAGTGACCCAGGATGCAGAGCTGGCAGACAGGGCGCGAAGACTGAGACACCACGGCTGCAGATCACAAAAAGAAAGATCACAAAAAGAACAGTACTACTATGACGAGATTGGCATAAACGGCAGACTTGATGCCCTCCAGGCAGCGATCCTGCAGGTTAAACTAAAATACCTTGATCAGTGGACCTCCATGCGTCGGGCAAATGCCGATAACTATAATAAATTATTTAAGAAAACCGAATTAATTGCCGATAATGATACTCATGATTTAGAGGAAAAACCCCTCGCACTCCCTTATGTGAGAAGCGGTAATTTCCACGTTTTTCACCAATATGTCATTCGTGCCAGAAAAAGGGATAAGCTTAAAGGGCTCCTTGACCAAAATGGTGTCTGCTGTGGAATCCACTATCCATGCCCCATACACCTGCAACTCTGCTATCAAAAATCTGAAATCATGCAAT
>JAZFSJ010000457.1:0-3090 GCA_036446115.1 Thermodesulfobacteriota bacterium
CAGAGCTTCTTTACGGGAAGATTTTCGAGAAGTGAAGGGACATTTTCCGGTTTGATCTCTACCAGGCCGTCCGGCTTCTTAAGACCGCTGGCGAGCTTAGCCAGGAGCTTGTTGTGGGCAATGCCTATGGAGCAGGTAAGCCCCAGGGTGTCTTTTATCTCTTTTTTAACCAGGATGGCAATGTGGGTGGGGTTTCGGAAAGAGTTAGGGGAAGCAGTGACATCCAGGAAGGCCTCATCGATGGAGAAGACTTCCACCACCGGGCTATAGTGTTTAAAAATGGAGGTTATTTTTACACAGATGTCGGTATATTTGGCGTTGTCGCCCGTGACCAGGATGAGGTGAGGGCAGTGTTTTTTTGCTTCCTTAAGGGGCATCCCGGTCTTCACTCCAAAGGCGCGTGCCTGATAGGAGGCGGTGGTGACTACAGTCCTTTGATTCGTGCCGATGACGGCGATGGGTTTGTTCCTCAAAGCGGGGTTGCACTGCTGCTCCACTGATGCGAAGAAAGCATTCATGTCAATGTGCATGATGGTTCGGGACATCATTCTCATCTCGGAATTTCTACCGCTTGTTGAAAATCAAAGTGTTTATTATGCCTATAATTTTTGCCTCACACTCAAACTTTCTTTTATCTTGCCGTTTCAAGGGCCAGAAGGTGCCAGGTGGCGCTGCCTGTTCGGTAGCAGAGTTCGTAGAGATTATCAGCCTTGTCGGTTACGGAAAAGTGGTAGAGGAGGGATTGTCCTTCCCGGCTGCTCCAGATGTAGGTAACTTCCTTGATATGGTGTTCCCTGCCTTCCCAGATGAACCACACCGGTCTAATCTTTTTCTTCCCACCGAAAACAGCTCCTACTCTGATGATTTGAGCTATGTCCATTGCTTTAAGAGTTCCTTTTCAATAGTTTTGAACATTGGGTATTTGGATTTTGGAATTGTTTAGAGTTTCGTGCTTTTTTCGCATCTTATATGCACGAAGTGCGCTACTGCTACCTCTTGAGCGGTATGGTTTTCCCTTCAATGTTCCTTAGTATGGCAACTACCTTTCCCACAATGCCCACTTCCGCTTCGCCCTTCTTGATGATAATTGGTTTCATGGATGGGTTTGCCGGTTCCAGACGAATAGCGTCCTTTTCTCTGAAGAATCGCTTGATAGTGGCCTCATCATTGAGCAGGACAACCACAATTTCACCACTTGAAGCAGTGGGCTGGGGTTTCACCAGGGCAAGGTCTCCGTCCTCAATGTGTGCCCCGATCATACTTTCTCCTACTACCCGAAGCAGGAAGGCGTCTTTCCATTTGGCGAGTGAGTGGTCCAGGGCCAGGTTCCCTTCGATGTTTTCCAGGGCCAGGAGAGGAGTTCCTGCCCGTACCCTTCCCACAATGGGGACCAGTCTCACCGCAGGGGAGGAAGGTACATCAATAATTTCAATAGCGCGAGAGCTTTTTGCCACCCTGCGGATATATCCTTTATGCTCCAGCATATCCAGAAACCGTTTGGCGCTGTGGGGACCTGCCATCTTGAGGTGTTTTGCAATCTCTCGTACTGTAGGGGGATAGCCGTGGCGACTAAGGTAATCTTTGAGGAAAGAGAAAACTCGCTCTTGTTTTAAGGTTAAAGGCTTGTCTCTTGACATGGCGGGTAAGCCTGTTTTTAGGATTTTGAGTTAATTTGTACATATGTTATACTTTTTAGTCTTCTTTGTCAAGAGGTTTTCCCGTCTCATAAGGATCACAGATGGACTTTTTGCGAAGTAGTCAATAATAGTCTTATAATATCATCATATTATATAATTTTCTTGATGTTTATGTTTAAGTTATTATTATAGCCAGTCTGTTACCTCGTTAATGGGTAGCCGTTCTCTCGGTAGCTGGTTAAGTGGAGAATCTTCTGCCGGGTAGCCTACTGCAACTCCGTCCACCAAGATGAGTTCTGAGGGAAGATCGAGGGCCTCTTTAATTGATTCCTGGCAGATGGATACTGCATTCATCCAGCAGGTCCCTAGGTCCTTTGACGTTGCTGCCAGAAGGAAATTCTCCATTGCTGCTACCGTAGACTTAAAAAAGTTTTGGTCTTTCCAAGGATAGGTGGCAAAGATGATTCCGACTGGCGCACTGTGAAAGTTGAAGTTTCCACTACCCACTGCCTGGATGTCTGCTCCTTTTTCTTTCAGCACGGCCATCATTTCTTGAAAGGCCATATCTTTCCTTACTTTGAGTATCTTTTCCATCTCTTCACTGAGCGGTGGAGAAGGTTGTGCCTCTTTATTTTGGAATGCCTCCGCAAAGTTTTCTTCAATTACGTTTATAACCGCTTTCAATTTGTCCCCTGTGAGCACAATGAATCTCCAGGGCTGCTGACTGGTCGGATTGGGGGCCCATGCAGCTGCCTCCAGGCATTCGAGAATTATTTCTTTGGCTGGCTGTTCTGTTTTGAAGCCGCGGATGCTTTTCCGTTCTTTAATCAATTCAATCAAATCCATAATAATTACCTCCTTTCACTTTATGGGTTAAGAAGTATTATTGAAGTATTTAGCACTATTCTGACTTCAAAAGCTATATACCATAGTATGTTCAATGGGTAAAGGATAAGGTAAATCTTTTATGACCACTTTAAAAACATCGATCAAGATATCTCCTTTTGTGCTTTTTAACAAAAGCCCTTGCATAATAAAAATCAATTGGTTACTAATAAATAAAAGAGTGTGTGCATAATGAATTAATTTATATTCTGCAATGAGTTGATTATGAATTAAGCACTTATTATTAACCCATTAAAAGGAGGCAGCCTATGTTTAAACGACTATTGGTATGCTTTTTGTGTTCACTGTTTACCTTGGTGCTCTTTGAAGACCTGCGTGCCCTGGATCTTCAAGAGAAACTGAAGAGTATTTTCCCCTGGGAAGGACCTCAAATTGGTTCGGTTGTTAAAAATTTTGAGCTCAAGACATACGAAGGAAAGGATTTCAAGCTATCCGACCAACGCGGGAAGATTGTTGTATTGGAGATGGGAGCTTGTACCTGACCGCCTTACTTGAAGATAATACCTGCTATGAATAAAATTTCAGAGGATTTCAAAGACAAAGGAGT
>JAZFSJ010000458.1:0-13240 GCA_036446115.1 Thermodesulfobacteriota bacterium
TATTTTATTTTAGCTGGAGATGCTTTTTTGGTAGTGGGAAGACTGGAGGCAGAGAACCATGAGATAGCCAAACTGAGTCGGAAGGGAGATATCCTGCTCGAGCTATCCAAACACCCGGGTCCTCTGAGCCTTCTGAGAGGACCCTGCACAAAAGAAACATTAGAAACTGCTGCCGCCATAACGGTGCGTTATAGCAGGGCTCAAGGGGGGGAGCAGGTAGAGGTAGCATACAGAGAGGAAGGAGAGCTTCTCGCTCAGGTGATAAGAGTAAATCCTATTTCTGATCAAGCAATTCAGGCCTACATGATAAATAGTATTTAATTGCGGGTATCGATTAATGAGTAATAAGCGTTGGATAATAAGTTAAATTTTCTTGGTCTTATTATGTGAACCTTGTGACAGGGATGAGAGGAAATCATCTTTGAGCAATCTCTGTTTGCTGAATCTGTTTTTCAAACGATATGAAATAAAGTAAGTCATGGGTTTTACCGGATTACTGACTTGATCGAAAATGAGGTGTTGTGTGTACCCGATGCCCGCTGCAATAACCAGGTGATTAAAATCTGAAATAACTATGACAATTGCAATGAGAAAAAGGTATTCATAGGCATGAAAAAGTAAATATAGCCGTTCGTACTTTATCTCATAGCAGAACTTAAAGAACTGTTTTGTATTTAGATTCCAACCGACGTCTTTTATGTATTCAAAAAAATGATCTATATCTATCAAAATACCGGTAAGGAAACAGATCAGTGCACATGAAAAAGATTTAACAATAAAATAGAAGACTAGACTAATTCCAAAAGAAGCAATTACATGATATTTTAATTTAATGGTAAAACCCCTTTCTGCAATTCACCTGTTGTATTATTGATCTATTGGTTGGTGGACCTTCAGGTATTGATTAAAAATACTACTATAGCTGAAGAGTTTTTGTTTTTCAAATTATTTTTGGAAACCATATGCTTATTAAACTTATTCTTATCTTTACTATTGTTCCCTTTATAGAGCTTTCTCTTTTAATTGAACTGGGTACCTATATAGGAACACTCAATACTATTGTGGTGGTAGTGGTTACGGGTATTATAGGCGCTTTCATGGCGAGGATAGCGGGTTTGAGTGTATTGTTTAGAATCCAGGAGAACCTGCGTGCGGGCATATTCCCTAAGGATGAGATTTTTGACGGGATATTAATTTTAATTGGAGGTGCTTTCCTTCTGACGCCGGGTTTACTTACTGACGCTGTGGGGTTTCTTCTCTTGCTTCCTCTTGGACGAGAATCAGTAAAGAGATGGTTAAAAGAGGTTGTGAAGAAAAGGCTAGATAGAGGTGAAATCACCTTTTGGAAGGATGGATCCTGAGCACATGTTAAAAATTCAGTGAAATTTTCAACAGGTAATGAAAAATAAAAATTGCAAAGTGAAAATTATGCAGTTAATTGATAGAAATCCACGAGATTTTGAGCAATCAGAATTCTTAAAAAGCTCTCTCACTTTGTCTTCTTTTCCTTGGACTTTTTTATTAATTCTTTCAATAAGTCTTCCAGCGCCTTCTTTTTATCCTGCCTTTTATCACTGGCTGTATCTTCCTTTTTAAGGAGGATATCTACGATCATTTCAGAGATGTTTTGGATAGTAGAAGAAGCCGGCATAACTGATACCTCGCCAGCCGGTCCTTTGATGGCTAAAGCAATTACCGTCCATCCTCTCTCGTCTTTGAAGTATTTAGTCAAGGCTTGATTAGCTATCTGTTCAGAAAGATGGGGAGAAAGTCTCATATCTAAGGAAAGATCTATATGTGAATCTAAACTGATGGTTCCCTGAGGATAAAGTTCAAGTTCTTTTCCTTTTAGACTATTCTTGGTGTGAACCAAACCATCTTTTATCTGGAAGGTGCCGTGAGATTTATCGAAGGTGAGCGTATCCAGTTTATCCATCTTAATAAAGGATGAAAAAGCCTGCAAAGGTTTTAAACCGGTTACTTTTCCTTCCTTTATAGAGATTTCCCCTTTTCCCTGGAGGTGCTTATTAAATGTATCTGTTATGGTGCCTTTGCCTCTAAGGTCCGCAGTGAAATCTATGACTCCACTTATATTTCCCTTAAGGTCTGGTGCAAAAGAAGTCATTATGGGATTGAGCTGAATAGTATTGCCCGTAAGCGTAAGGTTATAATCCAAACCTTTTACCCCTAGATCAGTGCGGCTCTTAAGATGAAATGGCCCATCTGAGATCATACCTTCCAGTATTTCCAGATTGAGCACATTGTCTTGCAAACGACACGTGGCCTTTACCCCAGAAATGAGCATGTTTTTATAGCTGATGTTGTCAAGGGAGATGTCTGCTTTAACCTGCATATGGTTAAAATTGAAAGGCCCGATTTCCTTCCCCTCCTGCTCTTCCTCTTCTCCTTGTTCGGTCAATTCCTTATCTTTTTCCAGGCAGTAGATAATGTCATCAATAGTAAGTGTAGGTGAGTTGAGATGAATTGTAGCTGTGAGGGGGCCTTTGAGATAATTGTTTATCTTTCCCTTTAAGGTGAGGGGTGAATCCTGAAAGGTAGTTTTAAAATGCTCGATTTCTATTTCGTCGTCGCTGAATAAGATTTTCCCTTCAATTTGTGCTTTGCAGTGAGGCATCCGCTCGGATTGTATTTTGAGCTTGTTAATGGTTAAAGGCCCATTTATTTCTATATCTTCCAGCTTATCAAGACTACCTTTGATCGAGAGATTTGCTTCCGTTGTTCCAGATGAGATGAAATCTCTGCTGCCGGGCGCAAAATGTTCAGGCATGGAGTTCAGGATGTTTTGGACGGGAAGTTTCCCTGTTTTGAAAGATAGATCAAAAGAGGGGCGAGTCTTACACGCCGCTATTTTCCCTACCAGAGAGAATGTAGCCTTTTGGATGGTTGCATTAAGCTTCTCAAGCAAAAGAGTGTCTTCAGAAGGTTTGTAAGATACAATATGATCCAAATCGACGGTAGCGTTACGCAAGATGTCCATAAGGATGTCAGATGATTCGTCGTCTGATGTACTCTGAGGGGAGAGAGTAATGCCTTTGAGGGATATTAATCCTTGAGAATGGAGGTCTAGGGACTTGTTAGCAGTCATTTTAAGGTCTAGTGAGCAATAGCCTTTTAGGAGAGTAACGGGGAAGTCTGGGAGATAGGGGGCAAAGTACATTATATCCAAGGGTGTAAGCTCAATTTCTGATTCCACCTCTTCTTTCAAGAGATTAATAACTGACTTTAATTTAAGGAAAGACAAGGGTTTTGACACGATTTCCGCTGAGAGGTTTAAGGGAAAAGAGGAGACCATCGAGATATGGGAAGCGCTGAGATTAATGTTTTTCATCGTGAGTTGAAAAGGGGAAGAGGAAGTTTTTAAGTGGTCTGTGAAGGTAAGCACTCCATTTTTTAAATTGAGATGAGTTATGATAAGGGATAGAAAAGTGTCTGATGATGTTATGTCTGCTCTTTCCTTGTCTGCTACCTTTTCCCCTGCTTCTGGTGTATGCTTAAGGAAGTTATAATTTCCCTGCTTATCTCTTATCAGATTAATATGGGGCTGGTTAAGGGTGATTTCTTCTATAATGATCTTCTTTGAGAGGAGCGGGAGGATGTTGCAATGGAGTACCAGGTCTTGGCTTTGAAGTAGATCGGCTTGCCGGGGCAGGGAGGAATCGGAGATGGAAAAATTCTTCAATTTAATGGTTCCCCCAAGGCCTACTTCTATTTTGGTATAGGATATGGAATGTTTTATCATTTCTTCTACTTTGGGGATGACCAAGGCCTCAAGGGTTTCTGGTACGAGATAGGTTTTAACCAGAAAGGCTGTGCCTATAGCAATAAGAACAAGTATTAAAAGAAGCGCAAGTGAGATTTTTTGCCAGTTTTTCATATGCTGAAGAATTTATTTAACTTTAAAGGGTAATTGTGGTAGTTTAAAGCCATCTTGACGACTTTGTGAAAAGTCCATCTGCTGTGTTGCAATTCCTCCCCGCCCCGTTAAATTAATGCGACAGTTGCATTAATCACAACTATTAAATGGTTCAGTGAGGTGTAAGTGACATGGATAATTCTAATAACTTATTTAACGGGGTAAATCATTCCAGCATACCTCTAAGTACGCCTCATTCCTAAAGATTAAACAACTCCTTATCTTTCAGGGTGTACGTTTCTATAGCAACCTTAGTAGATAGCTTTTTACGAGTTCATCAATATTTGTTCTACTGCCTTATGGATCATGAAGACTACATAGCATATTGGCTTATCTAATGCAATTTTTATTATAATTTTTAATACCCCGTAATACCCCGCTGCTTGCGGCGGGGTGAAATCAAGAAATTAAATTTGGGTCCAGGGCTTGTCCTGGGGTTTAATACCTTTTAATTGCAGCAAATGCTATATTTGGGGATTGATTCTTGAATAACTTAAATGGTGGAGGTTAATGTAGTGGAAGTTAAAGGCTATATTAGGGAAGAACTGATAAACTTAGATCTCCTCTCAGAGAGGAAAGAAGATGCCATCAGGGAACTTGCGCGGTTGATGGAAAGCACGCAGGGGGTGATTGATTTTGACCTTTTCCTTGAAGATGTCTTCGAAAGAGAAAGACTGGGAACAACAGGGATTGGAGATGGAATAGCTATTCCGCATGCCCGTACAGATGCAGTAGATCAATTGGTTATTGCCCTTGGAAGATCGGCACGTGGTGTAGAATTTGAAAGTTTAGATGGAAAAAAGGTTAAACTCCTCTTTTTAATGGGAACGCCCAAAGGGAGTGTGAGTCACTATCTGAAAATCCTGGCGCAGCTTACTCGATTATTAAAAGAAGGCACATTTAGAGATAAACTGCTTGAAGCGCGGGATAAAGAGACAGTGGTATCATTATTTAGAGAGATAGAGGATTAGAAATTTAAAGGGGGCAAACGTCAGGGTACAGAGATTAAATTAGTCAACAGCCTACAGTTTAAATTATCAATTCCTGACAACTGCTAAAAGATAACTAACAACTGACCAGGATTATAGGTTTTTATTAGGAAAAATATTTTTATGCCTAAACGCTTCAACCATACAGCTAACGAATTGTTTCAGAGTGTTACCGACAAACTTCATTTAGATGAAAATACGGTAATCTTAATCATAGCGTCCGTAATTGGAATAGTTGGGGGCTTTGGCGCTGTGGGGTTTCGTGTGCTGATAGAGCTTATCCAGACAATTGCTATTGGAGGAAATAACAACATACTGGAAACTGTGAGCGCTCTGCCCTGGTACCATAAATTATTGCTACCTTCAATCGGTGGACTGATTATAGGACCCTTGATTTATTATCTGGGAAAAGAGACTAAGGGACATGGGGTGCCCGAGGTGATGGAGGCTGTGGCTTTAAGGGGTGGAAAGATTAGATCTCGGGTAATGTTTTTAAAGGCCTTTGTTTCCGCAGTTACCATTGGTACGGGTGGCTCAGTAGGCCGTGAGGGCCCTATTGTACAGATTGGTTCGAGTCTGGGATCTACGTTTGGCCAGTGGCTTAGGGTAAGCCAGGATAGATTGAAGGTACTTGTCGCCTGTGGCGCAGCGGCAGGTATTGCAGCTACCTTTAATGCACCAATTGCAGGAGTGATGTTTTCTGTCGAGATAATACTTGGCAATTATGCGATTGCAACGCTAGTACCCCTTATTATGTCTTCCGTCATGGCGACTATTATAGGCAGATGGTATTTTGGAGATATCCCTGCATTTGAAATACCGCATTACGGACTGGGAAGTGCATGGGAGATTGGACCTTATATACTCTTGGGTATTGCTTCCGGTGCTGTTGCGGTTGGTTTTGTAAGACTGTTATATTCTCTGGAAGACTTTGCTGATAAGATTCAAATGAAAGACTGGATTAAGACTCCACTGATGCTATTTCTTATGGGGTTAATGGTCTTATATTTTCCCCAGGTGTATGGGGTAGGCTATGATACGATTACTCAGGTACTTAAAGCTGAGATGGTATGGTATATGCTGCTTCTACTTGTTTTTGTAAAAATGTTTGCCACCTCCGTTACCCTTGCCGCTGGAGGGTCGGGCGGAATTTTTGCGCCATCGCTGTTTCTTGGAGCGGTGTTTGGTGGTTTGTTCGGTACACTTATGCAGTTTCTTTTCCCTGATGTGGTAATTTCATCAGGAGCATATGCTGTGGTGGGAATGAGCGCCATGGTTGCAGGGACCACGCATGCACCCCTTACGGCATTTCTGGTAATCTTTGAAATGACGGGTGATTACAAACTCATTCTTCCCCTTATGATATGCTCCATCCTGGCTTCATTTATTGCCTCAGTCATAAAGAGAGATTCGATATACACCATGAAACTTACCCGCCGGGGGGTAGACCTTTCAAAGGGTATGGAAGTATCCATTATGCAGGCAACAAAGGTGAGAGATGTAATGGATCGTAATATGGTGGTGCTAAATGAAAGCACGGGTTTTAATGATCTCCTGCAGAAGGTGATCAATGCGAATGAAGCATACTATTATGTAACAGACGATGACGGAAAATACCAGGGCTCGTTTAATGTGCACGATGTAAAAGAGGTATTAAATGAGCAGTCACTGGCAGGGCTGATAGTGGCAAAAGACCTTATACCCATATCGGTAAGTCCTTCGATCGAGATGGATGCTACCCTTGCCCAGTGTATGAGGAAATTCGGCATTTATGAGATGGAAGAGTTCCCAGTGGTTAATGATGAACATTCTAATCAACTAATCGGCAGAATAGGGAGGCGAGATATCATCAATGTTTACAACCGTGAAATCCTACGCCAGGGCTCTCTCGGGCTAAAGTTTATCCAGGGCAAACTTTCTGAGAAGGCTCCCACTCAAAGATTTATTGACCTGCCTGATGGATGTGAAATAAATGTTATCCCTGTAGCCACGGCAATGCTGGGGCACACCTTGCAGGAACTTAATATTCGCCATAATTATAGCGTAACAGTTGTCGCCATTAATCGGAGCGGGGACAGAGGAGAAAGAGAAGTGGTAATCCCAGACCCTGAAGAGGTTGTTAAAAAAGGGGATATGTTTGTGGTTATAGGGCAGGGGGATGCCCTTAGACGCTTTAAAGAAGCATTTAATATCCCCTCTTAACATGTGGGTGAAGGTAACATGTGACTTATTTATTGCCCTGAAATTTAATTGGCTAAGAAATTCCCTGTGTTAGTTTTAAACCCTTCCACCGTCATCCCTTCATGAGCAAGACCACTTTCCTTAAAACTATTACTGATAGTATTCTTAAAACCGTGTTTATATTTGCAAAAATAGAGGTGGCTTGCACATTGGCAGTCACTACAGCCAAAGTGTGGGATAGATTTAAGCTTTTGGGCTAGTTGAGAAGCGATAGTACACTCCTTATTCTTTTCTGTGAGGCTGTAAATGATTTCTTCTACTCGGGCTTTTTGTAGAAAATAATCGATGTGCCAAAGGAGCGCTTTCTTTTTTTTGAGGTGCCTGGCTATCCTGGATTCTAGGCCATTTAAAGCCGATCCTACGTAAACATAGTAACCTACAGAGAAACAAACTCTCCCCAGTTTGCCTATAGTGATAGTTCGTGGTTTATCGAGTTTGATGAGGAGGGTATAGATACCTTTTAACACGATTCGTGGAGTTGTCGGTTTTTAGTTGTCAGTCGTCAGGGATTAATAATTTAAACTATGGACTATAAACCGTTGACCGTGTACTTATTAATCCCTATCCCCTTAACCCCTAGTTTTTTATCACACTTCTCATTGCCTTCATATTTCTTAAATCATCTTTCAGGTCTTTGCGTGGGGTTTCCATTATGCCTGGAAGGTGGTTGAGCAACGGATGATTCACGATATTCCTAAAACCCTCTAGTCCTATGTGACCCTTGCCGATGTGCCAATGTCTATCCGAGTGAGAAGCTAGAGGGGATTTGGAATCATTGAGATGAAGTAGGTGAAGATTTTTTATTCCAATCAGGCGGTCAAATTCACTTAGGGTGTCATCTAATCCTTTTCTGGTAGAGAGATCATACCCAGCTTGAAAGGCGTGTGCCGTATCCAGACATATCCCGATCCTCTTTTTATTTTCCACGCCTGAGAGTATGATCTTTAGGTGCAGAAAATTGGAGCCGAGTTCTGTTCCCTGCCCTGCGGTGTTTTCCAGAAGGATTATTACCTGGTTAGATATTCTTTGCAGAGATTCGTTTATCCCCCTTACCACTTTTCCTATGGCTTCTTCTTCACTAAGTGTAACTCTGTTTCCCACGTGGACGATGAGAAATGGTATACTTAAAGTTTCTGCCCTTCGCAAATCCTCGCAAAGTGAATTAATAGATTTAGTGTAGAGTTCACTTTTAGCCGATGCAAGATTAGGCAGGTAGGGGAGGTGAAGAAAGCAGGGAGAGATGTCTGAAGAAGCAAGCTTTATTTTAAATTGCTTAACCTCATCAGGATTGAGTGGATTATACTTCCATCCTCGGGGGTTGCGAGAAAAGAGCTGAATGGTTTCACACTTAGCTTGTTGAGCCTTTTCTATAACCTTAGAAAATCCTCGTGCAATGGAAATATGAAAACCAAGATGCAATAGAATACCTCATTACTGATTTTCGTATGGAATGGATTTATAGCCTTTAAGTGGTGGTTTAAATTTTTCTAGCTCTCCATCTGAAATGTAACCCAAGGCTTTTAATCCCTCCACAACGTCCTGAGAAAGGATGATTGCCTCTCTATCTTTATATTTGTCATGCCTAGGCTTATGTTTCTTTATCCATTCTTTTAACTTTTTATTCATGGCAGCAGTAATTACTGGCAGTTTTTCAGATAGGTTCAGCTTCTCCGATGGATCTTTTTTTAGATCATACAGTTCAGATTTTCTCTGATGTTGATACGTCATATATTTATATTGTCCGTCATAAAGAATTCTATGCTCTCCTATCCTATAGTTGTTCAATTCTGAAACAATGGGCATGGACCCATTTCCAAAACTTTTTCCAGAGATGCCATCAGGTACAGGCAGATCACAAATAGAGAGAATCGTAGGATAAAGATCGGCCAAAGTGATCATCCTCTTTTCATATCCCACTCTTCTACTAAAAGGAAATTTGATCACCAAGGGTACTTTCACTACACCTTCGTACATTGGCGTTCCGTGAAAGTATAGTCCATGCTCACCAAAAAGTTCTCCATGATCGGAGGTAATGATAACTAAAGAAGAATCGTAAATTTCCAATTCTTTGAGTTTTGAAAAAAGCTTTCCCAAGTGGTGATCCAAATAGGCAATTTCTCCGTCATATTGGGATAGCAGAAAAGAATCCCAAGATTTTTTATCTCTCATCTTAAAGAAGCTGACAACTTTTTTTCTTAGTCTGTATAACTGAGGAAATGCTGTATCTGAAAAATAACTATTAAACGGTCGAGGTGGGCAATAGGGATCATGAGCATCCATATAGTTAATGAATAAAAAAAATGGGGAGGGGATGAGTTTATTAAGCGCTCGAAATGTTTCTTTATTAATGTCATCTGCCGTCCTGTAGGGAATAATATACTTCGGATAAATATTGGTTGCATGACTGAAGAGATGTACAATGGGGCGAAAAGGATATAATCTATAAATGTTACCAATGTTTCTGGTAGCATCATAAATTTGAAATCCCTGATTGATTCTAAACATTTTATTCAAAGCTCCAAAATTGGATACGACTGCTCCTGTTTTATAACTGTTATTTTTAAAGATCTCAGCTAAAGTAAGAAATTCCTCAGCTAGAGGGGTTGATAGCATAATGTCAGATCTTGCTTTTGAGTTTAAATTGTTGACACTTCCATGTTCACTCGGATAAAAACCTGTAAAAAGTGATGCATGAGAAGGAGTGGTCCAGGGAGAAGATGCAATGCAGTTTTCAAAAACAAGGGAATCCATGGCAATTGATTCTAGGTTTTTGGTCGAGCTATGGGAATCACCATAGATAGAAAGACGATCAGCGCGCACTGTATCCAAAACAATAAGTATTACGTATGAAATTTTTTTTGTTCCCGAAGTTTGTTTTGTAGTAGTGGAAGGGTAATTGTGCTTGGCAAACCTGTTATGATTCACAATAAAATGTGCCGCTAAAGAAAGAGAAGTCATCAAAAATAATACAATCACTACAAGATTTCTTTTTCTTTTTAGGAATTTAATTTTTAAAAAAGCTAGCAAGTAAAATCCTAAAATTGAAAAGACACCAATTGCATACGGAAGGATTAGAAACTTTTCAAACATTGTTAAGTACGCGTTGTAACTTGGTTGAGTATCTTGCAAAAATAAATAGTGAATACACTTTGAGATTATTGGTATTTTTGATATGTTTGAGCAAAATGTGAACAGTGCAATGGAGGTGGCAATTTCGGGTATAAAAAAGATAACAAGAGATTCATTCGCGGGTACTCTTCTTTTGAATGCAAGTGAAAATAAAAGCATCAGGAATACCCATACAAAAGAGAGATGATGGTCAAAGACAGGTGACGCAGTTTTAACAGCAGTAGAGGCGAGAGGGATAAAAAGTCTTCCCAGCAACCCATAAATTACGGTAAAGGGTATAAGGAAGAAAAATATCCAGTAGAAACTTTCTTTTTCGTTCAGGTCTTTTCTATTACGAGCAAATACCCACATAACAAGACCTGACAATCCACCAACTGTTATCCAAAAGATGGTATTGAAGGTGATCAGGAGTATGGGATAGCTGCTGGGGACATAAACATTAGGAACTAACATAAAAAGGCCGTCAAACAAAGTAACAATAAGACCCGCTATAATTCCAAAGGTCATCCCTTTTATAGTAATTGCTTTCAATATTTGGCAGTTTCCTTTTTGCATCTTAAAAACAGTTTGATTGTTACTCTCTATTCATTTGGTTAACGAATGATATACTCCTTAGTTGCAACTTTCAGATGGCGGTTTGAGCTTTTCCTGCTCTGAAATGTAAGCAAAGGATTTTAGAAGATATGCTGAGAAGAACCATCTAAACTAATAACTACACCACTCTTCTACCTCACACGGAGGACAGGGATTGTTGTTTTTGCTTCTCCCAAAATCTGCATAAAAGATTGCTTTATCATCGTTATCCACATCTCCGTCACAGTCAAAGTCACCATAGCATGGATTTTCATTAGTGCAGGGGTTACTTAATTTCGTCCTTTTTTTGAACCACCCTGAAATGAAGGCAGCATCTAGTGCATTCACATTACCATCACAGTTAAAGTCCCCTTCACAATCGCAAGCATCTCCTATGCCATTGCCACCTGGTGGATAGGTATCTTTTTGGTTTGGGTTAAAAACGTAAGGACAGTTGTCATCATTATCAGGAATGCCATCCTTATCAATGTCATCTGTTACTTGTAAGTAACCCATCGCTTCTAACTTCTTTCTTTCTTCTGGTGAAAGTTGAAATGATTTTATTTTGGTAGGATATTTATTTGAGTTTTCAACCCAGTCAAACAATTGTTCTTTTAACTTATTGCTACGTTCAAATTCATAATCTATAATATTATCAAGTTCCCAAGGATCTGACTTGATGTTGTATAACTGATCTGTTTTATCCCTGTAATTATAAAGGTACTTCCATTTAGACGTTATAATCGTTTTTAAAGTAATATTTGTGTCCAATTCTGTAAAAATATAATCTGACGAGTCCTTTCTTAATAAAGTTTTCTTTAGCCAGGATAGTGGCCCTTTCTTCTTAAAAATAGATTTTCCTGCGGTTTGTTTGGGGGGATTAGTATTAAGGGTCTGTAAAATGGTAGGCATGATATCTAGCAGGTTGACGTATTTGTTGGCTATTTTCTTTTTAGAGCTGTGTGGTAGTTTAACTATGAGGGGGATGTGTATTGTTTCTTGATACAGATTTGTGCCATGTCCTAGTTGACCATGTTCTAAAAATCCTTCTCCATGGTCTGCGGTGATGATGATAAGAGTGTTTTTATCAAGTTCAAATCTTTGAATGAGTTCACCTATATAAGAATCAACATAATTAATTTCACTATCATAGAGCGCTACAAGATTAGACAACACCTTGGGATATTCTTCGAAGTCAGGAATGAGTTTTAAGAAATCTCCCCAAGGTTTTTCAGACAGCTTTAGTTCTCTGGTCAGTGCTCTCGTGGTATAGTGTTCAAGCCAAGGATCTCTTGCATGATAAGGGTGGTGGGGATCGATGTAATGCACCCAAAGAAAAAACTTATCGGATTTCTTAATCTTATCTTCCCACGAGTATATGGCTTTATTAACAGGTTGGGCAGGAGAAAAAGGTAGACATTTAAAATAATCAAAACCTCTTGCAAATCCAAACTCTTCACTTAAGTGGAGGTTGGCAGCAACTCCAACAGTGGTATAACCCTGTGCTTTTAAAGTTTCAGCCAAGGTGATGAGCTTGTCTGAGAAGACTTCCTGTTTATCTTTATTTTCATTATAACCGAGACCATGAATTACTCCATGATTGATAGGATATACCGATGTGAATAGAGAAACCATTGAAGGGGCAGTCCATGAAGAGGGTGCGATAGCGTTTTTGAAAATAATTCCATTTTCTGCAATCTTATCGATGTTGGGTGATGTTGTACGGTCATAACCATAGCAGGAGAGGTGGTCTGCTCTTAAGGCATCTATGGTAATGAGGACAATGTTAAAATCCTTGCTCGCTGATGCAGCAGAGCATGTTTTATTGAAGAAAACCACTAAAAAGAAGGATACAATAATGGTAAACAAACATTGTATGTAGTAGTATTGTTTAATCACCTTTGTGTTATTGCATTTTTAATTTGATGATTGAAGTTTGTGATTTTACCACTATCTGTGTCCTGGGAAATTGTTAGAATGTTACTTTGGGTACTGCTTTGGCCGCTTCCGGTACTTCAAAGAAGGTAGCTTTTTCAAAACCAAAGAATCCCGCCAGGATGTTGGTGGGAAAACTTCTCACTTTGATATTATAGATTTTAACCGTTTCATTATATCTCCTGCGTTCAACGGCAATGCGGTTTTCCGTGCCCGCCAGCTCGTCTTGAAGCCGAATGAAGTTCTGATTCGCTTTCAATTCAGGATAGCGCTCAACAACCAGCAGTAATCTACTTAGGGCACCGCTCAGTTGATTATTGGCTTTAATCTTGTCCGGGATATTGGCCGCTCCTCCGACCTTAGAACGGGCCTCTGTGACCTTGACAAATAATTCTTTTTCGTGTTTAGCATATCCCTTGACCGTCTCGACATAATTAGG
>JAZFSJ010000459.1:0-5844 GCA_036446115.1 Thermodesulfobacteriota bacterium
CAGTAAAAGGTAAAAAGGCAGTTATTGGATTAGTACAGGATTATAAAGACCCATCCACAGCTGAACTTGCGATTAAAGCCTTTGAGGAAAATTTAAGCAAAAACTTCATGATGGAAATTGTAGAAAAGATTCATGTGACAGATGTGAGGGACATAGGAGATATCAGCAAAAAACCCGAGGTGTTGGAAAAAATCTTTGCCTTGGGGAAAAAGTTAGCAAGCACTTAAGTTTTCCATTAACTCAAGCCTTAGAATTAAAAAATTTAGAAGTAGCAAAATATTACGGTAAAGGGAGAACTAACATGGCAAGAGAAAAACCATACATTGATAAAGATGTCCCTATAGAAAAACAGATACACTACCTAAGAGACAAATTTAGTTTGCAGGCTGTGAGGACCTACAAATATTTTAGACGGGAATTTGGTGATCGGGCTGATGAGCTTTATGAAGGTTTATACAACATGTATATGGAGGATACCGTTAAGGATTACAATCTCAATCTTAAAAACCTGCCCTTTAACATAGTGGTGGCTATGGCAGCAAACGAAGAAGATAAGTCCCTTGGCTTTAAACCAGAAGTTATCTATAAATCATCCCACGAGGTTCATACGAAGTTTGGCGCTTGTCCTTACCATGAAGCGGCACAACGATTGAACTTTCACGAACCTGTGTGTAAATTTGTTTGCGAATTGAATACCAAGTATATGAATGAACATACGTCTTACAGGTCGGAGATGACTTCTAAGATAGCAGAAGGTGATAATTACTGTGTCATGGAAATTGTAAAGACATAAGTGAAAAGAGGGATGTCATGAAATATTAACTTATTCTAAAATTGGTAATTAGAAACTCAGGAATCTCATGTGAGAAGAGCGATCAGGGTGCACTTGTATATAGTGTGCTAATTATTCATTGACATGCAGTGGCCTTTTTCCTATATTACCTTCATCCAAAAGCGGTGTCTGATTGAATATCTACAAATGACGCAGAGGTAATAAAGGAGATACAGGCTGATGATTCCGGCAGAGGAAACCTTTGACGGTACCTTCCCATTCGTTCCCCACTTTTCAATCAAGCCAGGCTTTCGGATGCACTATGTGGACGAAGGGGAGGGAGAGCCTATTGTCTGCCTGCACGGTGAGCCTACCTGGGGATATCTCTACCGTAATTTTATCCCTCCACTGGCCCGAACCCATCGAGTAATCGTTCCGGACTATATGGGATTCGGCAAAAGCGAGACTCCACAAGACCGCGAGTATACATTTCGTGCGCATGTCGATAACCTCGAGGTGTTGCTCAATGAACTCAACCTTCATGATATTACCTTCGTACTTCAGGACTGGGGTGGCCCGATTGGAGGGGCCTATGCACTACGCAACCTGTCGCGAGTAAAACGGGTGTTTTTGCTAAATACCGTACTTCCCATTCCTGCTCCTGGCACCGAGGAGCGCATGACCAGGGTCTTTGAATCACGCTGGTTTAAGTGGATGAACGCACGGCAAGAAGACGGATCATTTTTGGAGGTGCTGGGAAATCTTGGCAGCACAGTGCTAAGTGTAATGAAAATCATCGGCTTTGAAAACTCTGCCATTGTGGACGATACCTGGATCCGGGCCTATTCGGCCCCCTTTGCCACGCGCGAGGAGTGCAAAGGTGCCATCGCCTTCCCCTACGAAGTAGTAACGGGAAAGGCAGGTCTTTTTGCGGTGGGAGAACCTGCAGAGATTGAGGCCTTCACGCAGAAACCGGTAATGCTGGCAGAGGGAATGCGAGATCACGCGATCCCGCCTGAGGTGGCGATTGAACAGTTGAGAGCGCAGTTCCCTCACGCCCCTATCGTTGAACTTACACAAGCCGGGCATTTTACCCCGGAGGATGAACCGGCGACACTGGTGGCACTCATTCAGCAATTCATTAAGATGACTTAAGATGTAAGAGAGGTTTAAAGATGGTGAAAAAAGCATTAGAAGAGATTGTTGGTGTCGATCACATCTGTGATGATCCAGAAACTTTAGAGGGGTATTCAAAGGATCGAAGTTTTTTTAAGTCTAGGAGACCCTCGTATGTGGTAAGACCTAAAAACACCGAAGAGATACAGGCCGTTGTTAAGCTGGCAAACGAAACATTAATGCCCATCATCCCTGTGAGTTCCGGAGCCCACTTTTATGGTGCAACCATACCTCAACAGGGAGGCATTGTACTGGATTTAAAACGGATGAATAAAATATTGAATGTGGATAGGCGCAACAAGGCCGTGAGGATTGAACCGGGGGTGACCTGGGGGCAGATTAAAAAGGAACTTAAAAGTCATGAACTCATGCCTTTATCCCCTCTTTTACCGCATTCCTTAAAGTCAGCGCTTACGAGTGCAGTGGAGAGAGAACCCATGCTCATTCCCAAAACCGAGTATGGAGAACCTGTTTTGACTATGGAGGTTGTACTTCCTAACGGGGAGATATTCAGGACCGGTTCGGCCAGTGTGGGTCCACCTGATGAAATACAAACTGATTTAGTAGGGCCATCCGGTCCCGGTTTGGATTGGTTTAGACTTTTTCAAGGAACTCAGGGAACTTTTTGTGTTGTCACCTGGGTAAATATGAAGGCCCCCCCTCTTCCTAAAAAGGAGAAAGTGTTTTTTATCCCTTTTCAAAAGATTGAAGAGATTACAAAACCCCTCTATGCCATATTAAGACGAATGCTTGGTGCAGAGTGTTTTCTCTTGAATCGGTTTAATCTGGCCTGTATCCTGGCTAAAAAGGGGTTCGGTGATTTTAAAACACTCAATAAAGGTCTTGCTCCCTTTAACCTTGTTCTTTGCCTTTCTGGTGGAAAAGTTTTGCCAAAGGAAAAGATTAATTATCAAGAAGCCGATTTGAGGGAAATCGTACGCCAGTATAAATTGAAACTTAAACCCGACCTTCCTGGAGCAGGGGGAAAGAAAGGGATTGCGCTACTCAACCTGTTAAGAAACTCTTGGGAGAAAGAACCATACTGGAAGGAACGATTTAAAGAGAGATGTTGTGACATCTTCTTTTACGCCACATTAAATCGAGTTCCCTATTTTGCTAAATTAGTAAACAGGGTGGCATCTCAAAAGGGATACGATACCAAGGAGATTGGTTTTTATCTTCAACCCTTGGAGGGGGGAAGGGCATGCTATCTAGAATTCAATTTCCCCTGGAATAGAGAAGATAAGGAAAAGATCTATGATTTATATTTGAATTTGAGTACATGTTTAGTTAATGAAGGCGCCTTCTTTGGAAGACCCTACGGTCAGTGGTCAGAGCTGGTGTATAACAGGAATACGGCGCTTACCACTACTTTGAAGAATCTCAAAACGATACTTGATCCCAATCAGATTATGAATCCTGGAAGATTATGCTTTTAGAACCACAGATTTACCGCAGGGAGCGCGGAGTACGCGGAGAAAAATAAATTTAAGACCTCTGCGATCCCCCATTAGATAATTAATATGATGTGACGTTAACTATCTACGTAGGTCAAATATCTAACGGGGTAAATTTGCGAACTCAGCGGTAAAAAATTTAATGGGGAGACTACAGAGATAATTTAGTATTAATGAGGAGGTAAAAATAACGTGGCCCTTGAAGACTATCAAAGAGATGTGTGGGACTGTGTGAGATGTTCCCACTGCAAGTACATTCATCCTTACAGGGTGAGGAGCCTGAGGTTTTCCAAGATATGTCCCAGTAGTATGTATTACTTTTTTGATGGCTATTCTGCCCAGGGGAGACTGGATATTGCAAGGGGACTTCTTGCCAAGGAGATAGAAGAGAGCAGACTGGATGAACTTCAGGAGGTTATCTATGCCTGTACCCTTTGTGGCAACTGTGATGTAATGTGCAAGTACT
Organism: Thermodesulfobacteriota bacterium; assembly: GCA_036446115.1. Taxonomy (GTDB): domain Bacteria; phylum Desulfobacterota; class WTBG01; order WTBG01; family WTBG01; genus JAZFSJ01. Next base: position 3,872 of record JAZFSJ010000459.1, read on the forward strand.
ATAACGATATAGATCCCCTCTTGGTGTTTGAGGAGTTGAGGGCAAAGTGTGTGGAAGGAGGATATATCCCTTCTCAATTAAAGGAGATTATTGAAAGCATAAAGAGAAATGGCAATCCCCTCTTTCAGCCCAGAGAAAAACGGGGAGAGTGGGCGAAAGGACTCAATCTTAAAGACATTGCAGAAAGTAAGGCAAAGGTGCTCTATTATCCGGGGTGCAATTACTCGTATGACCCTAGGCTTCAAAAGATGCCAAGGTTGACTGCAAAGATTTTAACCAAAGCGGGGGTGGATTTTGGCATTCTGGGTAATAGAGAGATGTGTTGCGGGACACTGGCCCTCCAGGCAGGGGACCGCAAGTCATTTACTGCATCGGCGGAAGCCAATAGTGCTGCCTTTCGTCGCCTGGGAGTTGAGACGATTGTTACTTCCTGCCCTATATGTTACAGCACTTTTAAAGTGGATTACAAAAGATATGGATTGGACACAGAGTGTGAGGTCCTGCATACTACAGAATTTCTAGAGCAACTGCTTAAGAAAGGGTTGTTGAAACTAAACAAAAAGGTGTCTCTCGTGACCACCTACCACGATCCCTGCCATTTAGGGAGGCTGAGTGAGCCCTATAAAGAGTGGAAGGGGAAACGGGTAAAATATGGGCGTTATGACCCTCCTACTAAAGAGCTGCGACATGGAACCTATGGGAGCTATGAGGCTCCCCGTACTCTATTAAATAAAATTAAGGGGTTGAAACTAGTGGAGATGGAGAGAAGCAAAGAGTACAGTTTTTGCTGTGGTGCCGGTGGTGGAGTCAAGAGCACTTATCCTGATTTTTCCCTCGCAACGGCAGAGGAAAGGATTGAGGAGGCGATAGCCACAGGGGCGGAAGCCCTGGTTACCTCATGCCCCTGGTGTGAGTCGAATTTCGAAAAGGCTGTTCAGCAGAGTAGTACAAAGATTAGACTGTATAGTGTATTGGAGCTCATTAATAAAGCAATCTAGAAAGGGTAAAAAATATGGCGCTTGCAAAGAACGTTTATAGAGAGTTAGAAAGTGCTGTGGGTTCTCATAATGTCAGTGAGAATATCGGAGTACTCCAGTCTTATTCCAAACAGCCGTTTCCTCCGGGTTTTTTAGGAAGGAAGAAACCAGATGCCGTTGTGTTACCTGAGTCTGTACAGGATGTTCAGGCGGTGATTAAACTTGCCAATAGATATAAATTTGCTTATATCCCTACGGGTAATTACAATTGGGATGTACCCAGGCAAGACAATACGGTGATCATAGATTTAAAGAAAATGAATAAGATAGTAGAAATAGATGAAAAGAATATGCATGCGGTGGTTGAACCCGGCGTAACCCACTCACAGCTTCAAGCGGAATGTATGAAAAGAGGTCTTGTATGCAACAGCACCTGGGGGGGGAGCCCCTGTTCCGTTCTGGCCAATAGCATATTTTTTGGTGTGGGTGGACTCTCTTACAGGTTCGGTATGAATCGTGTACTTCTTTCTATGGAGTGGGTGTTACCCACCGGAGAGGTTATGAAAACGGGTTCTTTATCCGCGGAGGGAGATTCCTATTTTTGGCCTGGTGGCCCGGGCCCTGATTTGAGAGGTCTCATTAGGGGGTTTTTCGGAGTATCCGGCGGTCTTGGTGCGGTAACCAGGATTGGGGTGAAACTCCTGCCTTGGCCGGGTCCTGCTACATTTCCGGTTACCGGCATTGCCCCCAATTTTGAGACCAGGTTTCCAGCTGACAGGTTTCGCTTTCACTTAATCAGATACCCTAACCTTACGGAACTTGTCGATGCGATGTATGCAATTGGAGAGGCAGAGATAGGGGCAGTGTTACAAAGATATCCCTCTGCCTGGTTCCAGTGGGCCTCCTCCAGCTCCAAGGAGGAGTTTCGGCAGGGATGGGAAAGCGGCTATCTGCAAAAAGCAGCGGAAAACATTATTGCGGTGTGGCTGGTGGGAT
>JAZFSJ010000460.1:0-10052 GCA_036446115.1 Thermodesulfobacteriota bacterium
GGAGATGGAAATTGTGCGCTAAAAACATTAGAAAATGGCCACTTTGATATCATTATTACTGATGTAAATATGCCCCGTATGAATGGGATAGAACTGTTTAATAATGTAAAGAAGTTATATCCACGGATACCGGTTGTATTTATCAGTGGATGTGATCGCAAAAACCTAGCTGAAGAACTCTTAATAGAAGGTGCGCTACATTTTCTTACAAAACCTATTAATTTAAACATATTGAAAGATACAATCAGAAATATTCTGAGAAATGGGGATTCAGAATCAAAGATTAACATATTGTAAGAATTACGTGAACTGCTGCCTTTTGTTTGCAAAAATCATATATTATGCATCATGAAGTAACTGTAATAGAGTTGAGTGCACCTTCCCGTTGGAAAACAGGAAATCGCCACATTCTTGCCTCCAGGCATTTCCTTTGAAATCAGTTGACATCCCGCCGGCTTCTGATACCAGCAAAACACCTGACGCAACATCCCAAGGTTCAATTCGAGTGGTAAAGTAGGCCTCGCCTCGGCCCGCTGCCACCCATGCTGTTTCCAATCCGGCTGAACCGAGTTTGCGAATATCTACTACCGTGGGGTAAACCTCGTGGAGGATGGTTCCGGTCCTCCCCCTGTCCTTATCTCCTCCTTCACAGTAAAAAAGATAACTTTTCTTAAGTTCCCCTATGTGTGAAACCTGAATCTTTCTCTGATTTAGATAGGCTCCCCTTCCTCTTTCCGCCAGATAGAATTCATTGATCGCAGGTGCATATATTACTCCCAGAGAGAGTTCCCCTTTGCGCACTAAGGCAATACAGACAGCAAAGAAAGGATTGTGGTTAGCAAAGTTACCCGTTCCATCTAGTGAGTCAACAATCCAGAGCCAGTCAGGATTGTTTGGCTGGTGGCCGCTTTCTTCAGTTAAAAGACTGTGCTCCGGATAGGTCTTTTTGATTTTTTCAATGATTAAGTCGTCAACCAGTTTATCATATTTTGTGGCTGCCTCTTTAGCTGTGCTCCTGAGATTGAGCAGTTCTTGATCGCGCTTAAAATAGTTCATTAAAACACTTCCTGCCTCTTTAGCCACGCTAACCATGAAGCCTTTTATTTCAACACTCATTTTCTCCTCCGGTGTTTTAGATTGTTCCTTGATTATTAGGGAATCATATCTTTTATTTGTGAACTCTACCATAATGTGATGATAGTTGGGTAGTCTTTTCGGATTATACGCACATTATCCAAGGAAATATGAGTAGTTAGTGTAAAATTTGGATTATGTCGGTTTCCTTAGATTTCACTACCCCTATTTTGTATTAATCTATTAATGAAATATGCCGATAAAAAATGTATTGGGAGGTAAAAGGAGTATCCAGTTTATAGGGTTAGCGCGCCCTAAATTTTAAACAGGTAGTGTACCACCTATCTTAGATGTGGATGGACAATCCAAAATACGTGTCTCAAATAGCAAATCCAGAAGAAGTAAATTCAAAATTCTAATCGAAGGTTTAGTGTGTGATGCTTGGAGTTGATGTTTTATTAATCTGTAAGTGTCATTAGGAAATCTGTCATAATTTAGATAGAGATATTTTTTTATAACATAGGGGATGTGGTTAATGGGAGTGTTAAGTGTAAATGATCTTAAAGATGGTATGGCTCTGGCGAGTGAGGTCAAGAACAAACATGGCAATATCCTCCTAAAAAAAGGAGATATGCTGAGTGAAAAACATATCCTGCTTCTAAAGTCCTGGGGGATAAGCGAGGCGGATATTGAAGGTGTTGATAGGGGGCAGGTGGAAAAAAGAGAAATGGAGGAGTTATCGCCTGAACTCATAGCATCGGTAGAGGGAGAACTCAAAGATTTGTTTTCTGACTTCGGGGATAATCCCCTGATGGAAGAGCTATACAGAGTTACCAAGAAGTTTAAATTGAAAAAGGCAGTGGAAAAAACCTGTGGATCCAGAAGCGAAAACAAACAAGATTGATAGAATACTTCGTTCTGTTGATAGGTTACCGACCTTACCTACCGTTTACACGAAGCTTACGCAACTTTTGCGTTCCCCAAACGCTACGGTCAAAGAGATAGGTGGAATTATTAGTGAAGATCAAGCCATGGCTGTAAAGGTGCTTAAAATCGTGAATTCGGCTTTTTATGGTTTACCAAACAAAGTTGGAAGCTTGAAACACGCTATCGTAATTTTGGGGATAAACCAGATAAGAACTTTGGTGCTTGCCACATCTACATTACAAATATTTCAGAAATTCGAGTCAGATCATTCATTTGATATGCAAAAATTCTGGGAACATTCTATTGGATGTGCAGTTGCTGCAAGGGTGCTGGCCGAGACCGCTTTCTTAAGGAGTCCTGATGATGCTTTTACTGGGGGGCTGTTGCACGACATAGGAAAATTGGTTCATGCCGTCTATTTGAGCGAGGAATTCGCTACAGTAGTTGCAGATAGTGAGGAGAGAGGAGTGCCAATGAGTGAATCAGAGCAAAGGATCTTGGGTCATGATCATGCCTATACCGGTAAAGAATTAGCCATAAAGTGGAGCCTGTCTCAGGGAACCGTCGATATGATAGCATATCATCACATAGTTAATCCCTCATCCGAGCTGCCAAAGGAAATTGCGGTTGTTCATATTGGGAACATTCTCTCTATTGCTCTTGGTTTGGGCTCAGGAGGAGAGAAGAAGGTACCTGTTGCAAATATGAAGGCATGGGAAATTTTAGGCATTAAGCTGAGTAACCTTGAATCTATTATGCTGAGAATTGATAAGTTCTTTAATGAAAGTGTAGCTATTTTGAAAAATTGACGCAAGTTTGTCGGAGTTTGTAAAAAGGTGGACGATAGACAAGTACAGACCACTACAGATGAATACGCATCGTTGATTGAGAAAATGCACTTTTTGGAGGAATCAAATAGTGCTCTCGTTGTCATACAAGATAAATTAGAGCGGTTAAGTTGCTTTCATTCTGAGATGGTGTTATCTTATGACATTCAACATATACTTGGTAAGGGGCTTGCCAAATTTCAGGAGATAGTTGAAACCAAAGTGTGCTCCGTTTTTCTTGTGGATGAACAGGGATTTGAATTTATTCACAAGGTATCAATACCTGAAGAACTTTCATCAACTGTCCAGAGGGAGATTGATGCTCAGATAAAGTCAGGAACTTTTGGTTCAATGATCAGCAGTGGCAATCCTGTATGTATTCCCACAGAGGTCTTTATAGGTGAAGGCAATCAATCCCTGCGTATTATTATAGCACCACTTTCCCACAAGGAAAGGACAATAGGTGTTGTTGTCATCATCTTTGAAGAAGACCAGGATTTCATAAAACAGCAAACCTTAAAACTCCTCTATATTCTTGCCGGATTCTTTTCCCTGGCGATACAAAACGCCTATCTGTTTAATGATCTAAAACGGAGCTACTTTGATATCATCAGAGCTATAGCTAACTCTGTAGAGGCGCGAGATCCTTATACTAAGGGGCATTCTAATAGGGTAGGGCAGATTGCCAGGGCAGTAGCAAAAGAACTCGACTGGAGCGACGATGAAATAAAGCTTATCGATTGGGGCGGCATGTTACACGATGTGGGAAAGATTGGTATTAACGATGCTATTCTCAATAAGCCAGGGAAACTGAACGAGGAGGAATATAAAGCCATAAAATTACATCCCTCGATTGGAGCAAAAATAGTTAAAGGAATTTCTTTTTTAGAACCTGTGGCACCCTATATTCTGGAACACCATGAAAGGTTCGATGGAAAGGGCTATCCCCAGGGTCTGGCTGGTGAGAACATCTCCATTAAGGGGAGGGTATTGGCGGTAGCGGATGTCTTCGATGCGGTAACTACAGATAGAACGTATCACAAAGCTCTTGATCCAGAGGTTGCCTTTAAGGAGATAATAGCGAAAAACGCACTCTCACAATTTGATCCTAAAATTGTAGATGCTTTTGAAAGAGCCTGGCGGTCAGGTAAGATTGAGTGAAAAATAATTGCGATATGATCCCGGTATCATTTGCCTGGGATGAGCTTTTCTCTTCCATTCCGGATTGAATTTCAAAATAGAACGTAGATTTACGCGGGCAGACGCTGCTATATAACCACGAAGATCACGAAGATAGAATATCCTTACGTGATTTTTTTTGTATTTTAAAATAGGCTGCAATCTTATCGGGGATACAATTGTTCGACTAAACACTTTATCGGGTCAGAATGTTTTACTCCTTTCTTTCCTACTATCTGGTTTTTCCCTTTTTCATTCTTATCAGTCAAGATAACCTCTGCGAGAAAGCAAAGTAGCAAAACAAAATCCTCACCATCTGAAGCTCTCTTCTATTTCGTTTGTTTTCCCCTATACCATATTACGGTTAGTGAGATAAAGGATAAGTTAAGGATTATATTTGACTTTAAAGAGATATGGTTTAGTATGAATTATCTGTGTTTTTCTGCGGAAATCTGTGTCCCATTTTATATATGATTGCCATGGACTTGTTTACTCAGATAAGAAAAGAGACTAAACACTATTTTGTTAATGCAAAAGGCAGTCACGACTGGCAGCATACAGAAAGGGTATACAACCTCTGTATGAATATCGGGGAAAAAGAGAATGCGGATTTGGAAATCTTGAAGTTGGCCGCACTACTTCATGATATTGGAAGAGAGTACCAGGATAAAACCAACGGGGAGGTGTGTCATGCAGAAAAGGGGGCGCATTTGGCCCGTGAAGTAATGGAGAGGCATGATGTAGATAAGGAAAAAGTGGAGGAGGTTATTCATTGTATTGAATGTCACAGGTTTAGGGGAGATAGGATTCCTCAATCAAAAGAAGCAAAAGTTTTATACGATGCGGATAAACTGGATTCGATCGGTGCCGTTGGCATTGGCAGGGCCTTTTTATTTGCGGGGGAGGTGGGAGCATACCTCCATAATGTGGGTGTTGACATAGAAAAGACTAAACCCTATACCAAAGAAGATACTGCCTACAGAGAGTTTGCAGTTAAATTGAGCAAGGTTAAAGATAGCATGCTTACAGAAGAAGGGAAAAGACTAGCTGAAGAACGCCACCATTATATGGAAGAATTTTTTAACAGGCTCAATAGGGAAGTTGAAGGTGAGTTATGAGCGGTTCATCTAATAGAACAAAATTACTGCTGCTTGCTATAGATGGCCTTTCGTTCCCATTGCTTCAGAAGTGGGCTGAACAGGGAGATCTTCCCACTCTGAAAAAGCTGATGGAAGAAGGGTGCTATGGATTACTTAAACCTTTTACTCCTTCAAATTCTGCTGTTATCTGGACAAGCGTGATGACGGGGATGTGTCCCGAAAAGCATGGAATAGATAGCTTCATATATTATAAGCTGGGAGAGAGATTTCTCAAAAAGACTGCAGTAAAAAAAGCGATGAAGCTGGGTATAAGGCCACTCTTCCGCTGGCTTAAGAAGAGGAAATATATCAAAGATGTTCCTTTTTCCCTGGGCATGGTTCAACAAAAAATGCTTTGGGAAATTTTTGCACAGGAAAACAAAAGTGTAGGAGTTATTAACTGGTGGTATAGCTGGCCGGCCTATGAGGTTCCTGGATTTATTATTTCAGACAGGGTTCACTATTGGCGCATGAGTGAAAGGGGAGAGCATGCAGGTATATCGGATTCTCACCTTGTTTACCCTGACCGGCTTTTGGATGAGGCTATGAAAAGAGTGGTTGACCCCTTCTCCTTGTCGGTTGATGTGTACAAACGGTTTATGAAATTAGATGAGAAAGAAATTGAGGGTATGAGAAACTGCCACTATAAACGGCACCAGTTGATGAGTGAATTCAAATATCTCTACTCCATGGATGAATCTGTGAGAAAGCTGGCCCTCTTCTGCCTGGAAGAGTTTCCCCGGCCTGATTTTCTGGCCCTGTATCTAAGGGGGATTGATATTATCTCCCACTGTGCCTTGCAGTATGCCCCCTTTAACAGGGATAAAGAAATAGCTGATAAAGAAGTTGAGCAATATGGTGAAACAGTTAGTTATTACTATAGATTTATTGACAAGGTTATTAGCGAATTAATCAAAGCTGTTTCGGGTGATACTACTGTCATACTGGTTTCAGACCACGGGTTTGAAAGAGAGCCTGATGGAAGATTCGGCCACAGAAAAACCAGGCCGCCGGGTTTGTGTGTTGTACGTGGCCCGCATATAAAAAAGGGTCTAAGGTTTGAAAATGGATCACTATACGATATCACTCCCACCCTTCTTTATCTAAGTGGTCTTCCTGTATCAAAAGAGATGGAAGGTGAAGTCTTCACAAAATGTGTGGAAGAGAGGTTTATTCAAAGTAACCCTGTACGTTTTATAGAGAGCTATGGTCCTCCCGTAAGGCATAAAGAGCCTTCCTCATCCGGTAGCGATGAAGAAATAAAGGAGCGCCTACGTGCCCTTGGCTATATCGATTAGAGTATACACAAGTGATGCTCCCCGCTCACCCTAGTTAAATAAGCTTCGCATTTAACCGGGCAGGCAGCGCGGGGCATCCCGGTAATTAAATTTGATTATTTATGAATTGTGCCGATTCCTCCCCGCCTACCCTAGTTAAATATGCTTCGCATTTAACCGGGCAAGCAAGGCGGGGCTTTCTCGGCACCTGCCGGTAAACTACCACCCGTGAAACAAATGTTGCAGCAAGGATTTGAAAGCTTTTAAGCTTTCTGGAGCTTAATATAATTATATATTATACATGACTCACGGCTTCACCTTAGAGTCATGTGCCGGTCAAGCCGCAGTAGATGGCTACTGCAAAGTCTGGGTTTAACATCTCACGGGGTGAATCTGTGGTTTAGTTTTACAGTAGGGAGAGGAATGATGGGAGGAGGTCTTTCATTCTGGGATTGGTCCATTGTCGGCCTCTATCTAGTATTTGCGCTGGGTATCGGTGTCTACTTCTCTAAACGTGCCTCTTCAAGTACCCAGGAATACTTTCTCTCCGGCCGCACTTTACCCTGGTGGTTAGTTGGTACCTCTATGGTGGCCACCACCTTTGCTTCTGACACCCCCCTCGCTGTCACTGAGATAGTGCGAGGACATGGCGTGTGGCGGAACTGGTTCTGGTGGAACGCAGCAATAGCCCAGGTGATGTGTGTCTTTTTCTTTGCTCGACTGTGGAGGAGGGCAGAGATCGTTACCGATAATGAGTTGATCGAACTCCGTTACTCTGGTAAGCCTGCCGCCTTGCTTCGAGGCTTTAAAGCCGTATACTTCGGGATTGTCTATAATTTCATAGTGATGGGATGGGTGATTAATGCCATTGCCAGTGTAATTGGGGTAATGGTGGGAGTTAATCAGGGATGGCAGCAGAGCATTCTGGTCTGGGGGTGTTCTGCCATTGCACTTACCTATGCGGTGATGTCAGGGTATTGGGGCGTGGTAGTTACAGATCTGATGCAGTTTGTTATTGCAATGGTGGGATCGATTTTTCTCGCAGTAATTGCATTTTCCAAGCTAGGTGGATTCGGCGGGATTCAGGAAAAAATCATTGCCTCGCAGACCGGCATTGGGGATGCCACCTTCCACTTCTTTCCTCCTTTTAGCCTTTCCCTGGATTCTCCTTTTGTTGCTATGATCCTCTTTCTTTTTATTATGTGGTGGGCGCATCACTATGCCGACGGCGGAGGTTATGTGGTTCAGAGAATAGCTTCCTGCAAAAATGAGAAACATTCTCTTATGGCCACTTTATTCTTTGCCTTTACCAATATGGTTCGGGGCTGGCCCTGGATTATGGTTGCTCTGGCGTCGCTGGTATTCTTTCCGGAACTCTCAAAGGATAAGGAGGCCTACCCTATGGTAATTAACTACTGTATGGGTGTTGGTTTTAGGGGAATCCTACTTGTTTCCTTTTTAGCCGCTTTTATGTCCACGATTGATACCCACCTTAATTGGGGGGCCTCTTATCTCATCAATGATCTCTACCGTCGTTTTATTAAGAAAAATGCCACCGAGGTGCACTATATAAAGGTAACCAAACTGATAGTGGTGGGTCTTATGGTGGGTGGTGCCTTGACCGCTTTTGGGATTGAGAGAATCTCCGCGGCATGGGAACTCACGGTCGAGATGGGGGCAGGCATTGGTGCTGTGCTCATCTTAAGATGGTTTTGGTGGAGGATTAATGCAATCAGTGAAATTGTAGCGCTTGCCTCTTCTTTAGTGATGGCGGTCCTTTTCCTTCTGGGGAAGCACTTTTGGCCGGAGGTAAGCATATTGGGGTTTGAGCTTGCAACAATCCCTTTTCACATCAAGACTTTGATTATTGTTCCCGTCTCCATTGTATGCTGGCTCACCGCCACTTTTCTGACAGAACCAGAGTCTCAAGAGGTTCTCAATCGTTTTTACCGGAAGGTGTGTCCCGGGGGGTGGTGGAAGGGAATCGACACTTCTCTCATAAAGCCTGATAAGAGTGTGTTTAACTCCCGTTTTGTAATCAGTTGGCTTGCGGGAATTCTCTTTATCTTTGGAGCTACCCTGGGTTTGGGATATTTCATTTTTCAATCCTATACTAAAGGGATTATATGCTTGTTGATTTCTCTATTGGGTGGTGTAATTATCTGGATTAATATAAAGACAATAGACTAATTGCGGAATCAGAGGAAAGGGCATAAACATAACTAACCCAACCCCCGCTGTTATCTAATTCTTCAAAACGCATACCATAACTTCACATCTTTTTTCCATCTAGACCATAGACTGACTCATCTTTTTACAGCAAAAAGGGAAATGTGATTTTTTTGGGAAGTAGTAAAATATTTTCAAAAAATAAAATATTTAACTTGACATACAATATATAGTAGCGTATAAATTTATAATACTATATATTGTTTATATTTGTTTCTTGAAGGTGATGGTAGTTATTTGAATATACTAGTTTGGTGGGAAGGAAATAAGGCTCCCTTCCTATGGAGGTCTTCCAAAAGTGTTTTAGTTATTTTTTGGGAGACCTTTTATTTAGAGATGTGATTTTACCGGCAGGTGCCGAGAAAACCCCGCCTTGCCTGCCCGTTAGCCCTGTTAAAGATCTGGATGGGAAGGAACTAGCCACAAAATACATGAGAGGATATGTATGGACGAATATACTGGGAACCAGCTACTTATTTAACAGGGTTAAATGCGAAGCTTATTGTTTGCTTTTAAAACCCGTGCTTTGTACGGGATTGCATAAGGAAACATGAGCACTTTCGTGCTTTCTTTGTTGCACGGGTGGTAGTTTACTTAACTAGGGTGCGCGGGGAGCATCACTTTTGTTGTTGGCAGGAATTATTTCACATTCATTAAACTATTGAAGATTATATGATTTTTTTGTTGACAAAAGAATTATTTGAAATAAATTATAAGACCCCACAACATCCACAGCCCCGGTTTGATATCCCTGACGAGATCATCCTTGAGCAGGTGTACCTGTGTGTGATAGCCGGTATCAATAATGATCTGTCGTAATTGTTCAGGGTAGAGCTCTTCATTGGCTTTATCGAGCGCCTCATATTGACTGACAGTCTGTTCTACTGTTGCTCCAGGATTAAGACGGCCGATCAATCCATACTGGTTGGCGTGGCGAGCGTCGTGTGATTTCTGTTCCTCTGTGATAGTTATTGGAATCCATAGTCTCACTTCATCATCGATGAACCTGAATTCCTCCTGCATCACTCCAATCACTTCATATATCCGACCGAATATCCGTAATTCCTCTCCGAGTACCGATTCCTGCCCACCGTACATCTCCTGCCAGTATCCGTAACTGAGGATCACCGTCAGATTGCTGTCGACGTTCATCTCTTCTTCGGCGAAGAGTCTCCCTAACAGCGGATCAACGTTCAGGAGGTGAAAGAAAGAAGGTGATACCTCCCGTCCCATCTCCCTGGTTGGCGAACCACTCTCTCCCAGGGTGTAGCCCCTGACATCCTGAAAGATCGCCGCTTCCTCAAATGCAGCTATCTTCTCCCGGGCATCAAAGAAATCGGGTATAGCCGCACTTGCTCTCGGGATGTTGGCGGCAGGATAGCTGTTGAAAACCAGAACTA
>JAZFSJ010000461.1:0-2121 GCA_036446115.1 Thermodesulfobacteriota bacterium
ACGAAATCCTGAGGAATGAGGCGTACTTATGAGTACGCTGCAATGACGAAGGATGAGTGTAACGCAGCCCTTCGACTTTGCTCAGGGCCGTGAGCTTGTCGAACGGCAGATGGACGTTTTCCGACAGCCTCCTAGAAGAGGAAAAGATAAATGTTTGACTACGATGTGATCGTTGTGGGTTGTGGTCCTGCGGGGCTTATGGCAGCTGCTGAGCTCAAAGAAAAAGGTATCAATGTGCTGGGCGTGGATAAAAAACCAAGGCTTGATGAAAATCTAAGATCGGCCTCTGGTTTTTTTATTGATGGTCAGGAGATGAACGGCGAATATATTCAGCTTGAACACCTGAAAGGGAAAACCAGAGTCAACTACACTAAATGTGGCTTTTCCCTTGAATACTCAAGGCCCATGGAGGGAATCCACCACACTCACATCATTTGCAACACAGGAAAACATCTACAAGCTACATCACGAAAAAAACCACTCTACCATCTCTTTAATCCCACCACCTGGCTCTCTGATCGCTATAAAAGAGCAAAGAGTCTAGGTGTTCCTTTTATGACCGACACCATCGTCATAAGGACAAAAGAGATAAACGGCGGGGTAGAAGTATACTTAAGAACAAAAGGAAAACCCACTACCAAGACCTGTAGAAAGCTCATAGCCTCTGATGGACTTCAATCGAGGATCACCAGAAACCTTGGGCTGAACAGGGATCGCGTGTGCTTTGGTAAAGGGCCAACCATCGAATACGAAATGGTTAACGTTGATTGTCCTCTGGATCGCGGGGACATGTATTTTTTTGGTGAAAATAACATAGGACTGTCAGGAGGAGGGGGAGTCATAGCAGTGCCGAGTCCTCGAGGAAAAGGTGCCTATCGATTTGAAACCTTTTCAGCCATGCCAGGGAAAACAGGTTACCAGATCATCGAGTTTCTCACTAAAAAGAGCCCTTTTGCCAAATGGTTCAAGAAAGCGGAGATTGTCGAAAAGAGCGGTGCAATTGTCGAAATATTTACTCCTCTTAAAACCCCCTACTTAGGAAATATTCTCCTGGTAGGTGATGCACCGTGCTTTGCCGAGGTTCTGTATCAAGGCGCTACCATGTGCGGTTATATGGCGGCCCAGGCTATGGAAAATGAGCTTAAAGGGAAACACGGCTTTAAAGAATACACTGCGTGGTGGGATGATTCTTTCGAGTGGAACAGAGAACCCAGGAGAATGGCCGATTACTTAAAAAGGCTTATGTTTCCTCGTTTCTTTACCCCTGATGAAATCGATTTTCTTTTCGATCTCTCAAAAAAACATCCACTAGTAGTAGATGAAATGGAAGCAGGTGTGTACGATTATGCCAATGGCCTTATGGATTACTTTGCGGGCCTTCCTGGCGTGCCGGATCAAATGAAAGAGAAAATGAAGCTGGTTAAAGAAGCAGACATGGGTAAGTTGTCAACTCTCATTGCGACAGTTTAGCTCTTTCATAGTCGTCATACCAGTTCGTTCTGTCTTTGAATTCTCTCTTCACAACTTTTTCCATATCTTGTTATCGAAGACCGGTTAACTTTTCACTCAACTCCCACAAACCTTTTTGCAATTGCACATCCTTTGCATTTGGGGACACGTCCTTAGTCTTTTTGTTATCAAAATATTTACCGGTAATGCCTTTTACCTCATCGGAGCTGGCTAAATAAATGCTGTTCTGGGCTGCCTCCACCGTGGGTTTCATTAACATTTTTAAAATCTTAAAGAGGAGCGCCTGATACCACTTTCCCGGCCACATGTTCCATATGTTGGTGGCAGCGTGACCCAGATGTAGGGCGTTAACGGTACTATCCGTGTCCTTTAAACGTTCCGCCAGTTCCTGGGTGAAGAGCACAACGGCAAGCTTGGAAGAGTTATAGGCATTCACCCCCTTGTATTTCTTTTTTAAATGCAGATCATTTAAATCGATTTTTCCCCGAAAATAGGCATTGGATGAGACGTTGAGGATACGTGCTCCCGGTGTCTGTTTGAGGATCGGCAACAATAAATTGGTGAGAAGAAAATGGCCCAAATAATTAATACCCATGGTCTTTTCAAACCCCTCTTCAGTTTCTTCCCTTTTCCAACAAAAGACACCCGCAT
>JAZFSJ010000462.1:0-2316 GCA_036446115.1 Thermodesulfobacteriota bacterium
GTGCGTCGGTTGGTTTTTTATTCAAAATGTGGTTAAAGGTTTTAATAGCTTTGCCATACTCTCCTTTCCGCTCAAAGGTGGTGGCCAGATTATTCAGGGCGTCAAAAAAAAATATATTGTATCTAATAGCTTCTGTAAAAGAGCTACTGGCATGGTCGTACAACCCCTGCTCTTTATACACAAGTCCTAGGTTGTTATGGGCTTCAGCATAGTTTGGCTTTATTGCCAGAGCTGCCTCAAGATGAGTGTGTGACTCTTTATATTTTTTTACGCTTAGATACTCGACACCCAGATTGTTCTGGGCACGGACACAGCGAGGAACTGTCATTACCGTCTTGCTCCAGAGTGACATTCCATCCTTCCAATCCCTGTTGCGATCAATGATTCTAAGAGAGAACAACAAGATAATGGCAATAAGGATCGCAATAATAAGGGGGGGTCGTCCTGTTTCCTCTAATAGCTTGTTGAAGAGGAGAGCAGTGATAAGGCAAAAACCATATGAGGGAAGATAGAGGTAGTGTTCTGCTAATAATTCGTGATGGGGAAAGATCTGACACACTGGAAGCAGTGTAATGAAAAACCAGATGCCGCCGAAGGCTATCCACTTCTCTATGGTGAACATTCTTACCAGAACAAGCAGGATTGCCAGAAGCAGTACAATTGAGGAAATGGATGCCCAGTCTAGGGGAGATGAGACAAGTGGAAAAGCATTATAGGAGTAATCCGCTACGAGATTTACCGGGAATATAAGCAACTTTATATAGTGAACTATAATCTTACTTGAGGTGAGAAGGGTGAGCAGCAGACTATCGCCGTAGTATTCTTTTTGATGTGATGGAGAGTTGATAAAGACTTTGTAATAGGTAAAGGCTAGTGCTCCTGTAAAGAAGAAGGTGTAAAAATATTTGTACTGTATCCATATCTTGGAGAGAGTGGTTCTTAATGCGTGGAGCAAATTCAACCTGGGCTCTCGTGCCTTGTGTGGTAGATTATTTACCAAGTCATAGAGGAGGAAGATTGCCGGTAGGGTAACTCCCATTTCCTTGGAGCCAATACTTAAAAGGTATGCAGTGATTGAAAAAAGTATAAATATAAATCGGTGGGTACTCCTGTACTTAAGAAAGGCATAGAATCCAATGAGGTAGAAAATGGTGAAGAGAATATCTCTCCTTCCTGCCATATAAGTCACGGAATCGGTATGAACTGGGTGAAGAGTAAAAAGGAGCGCTGTAAAGAGGGCGACAATTCTGTTTTTTAGTAGAAAAAGTGTGAGGAGGTACACAAGGAGGCTGTTTATAGTGTGGTAGATGATATTTGAGATATGGTAACTTAGCGGGCTAAGTCCGGAAAAGTGATAATCGATTGCGTAAGAGAGGGTTCTTACAGGTCTATAACCACCTTTTTGGGTGATGAGATTAATAATATTAGTTGCATTTTTAAGTGATGAAAGAGTCTCATTAGCTTGGATTAAAGGGAGGTCATCAAATACAAAGTCATTGTTGAGTGTGTTGAAATAGGTGATCCAGGGAAGGGGAAAAAGTATGAGGAGTGGCAAGAGAGCATGAAAGACTTTTTTGGGATGGATTATAGTCTTACGCATATCTATAAGAAACAAAAAACCCACCCCATAGGGCAGGTTTTTTTGTAAAATGGTAAAGTGAATTCAAAATTATCGGGCAGTTCCGGCTACCCTAATTGAATATCTGAATGGTTCTGCAGCAGATACCGGTGGAGAAATAACAAAAGCAGATCCAATAGCGAGGCCAAGGGCTAAGTCTGTATCAACATCAACTGATGCAGTGAGACCACCAGCGGGAAAAACAAATCCAGTGCCTATGTCTATCCAGCGCGTTCTTCCAGTTCCAATCATTAGTATCGTCCAGAATCCAAATGCCCCAGGTGTGTTGACAGTTAAGGTTGCGGTAAGCGATTGATTATTAATAGATACTACCCCGACAGAGTGTGAACCAATTGATGATGTTTGGCTCGTACTAAAAGAGGCGCTTTGAGCTGAATACAATGTAACCGTGTCTAAAGCTTGATTGGGATCTATACTACCCAATCCTCCGGCTCTTGTAAGATCTATATTCACTAAAAGTACCAAGGCGGTGATTAAAGACAGGCTCACGGATAGGGGTTGCATACTTAATTTTCTTCCCATTGTAACCTCCTTTCTATTGTTGAATTATAACACTCCCAAGCAAAAACTAAGATTATTATTCTTTAGCAATTATTCTTATATTTGTCAACAAATTAATTTATTATTTTTGATTTTTTCCCCCTGCTAAATCTTTGAAAGAAAAGAAAATTTTCCTT
>JAZFSJ010000463.1:0-2043 GCA_036446115.1 Thermodesulfobacteriota bacterium
TGTGAGAGATAAAGAACTATCATCTTGTGCTTTAGAGGAAAGGATAGGGTAGGGTTGTTTTGATAGAGTATTATTGGAAGGAGTATCTGAGGGATTGAGGATAGTTTTATCAATTCGGGATAGGATAGCAAAGGCAATGATCAGTAGTCCTAGAATGATAGCTGTTGCGAGAGAGTAGTATTTTGACATAACATTCCTGGTTAAGGGTTGTATTAGTTTGCTGGTTCTTGAATTCTTTTAATTAGTTATCAGTAGAACCTGAAGACCGTTTGGCGTCTTTCATATTTTGGGTTACAAAGATGTTGGTCAAAAGGCCTGGCTCTTATTTCTAACGGGGTAAATCTGCAAAAATCTGTGTTCTCACTTAGTCTATAATTACACCGGTTTGATATCCTTATCTTCAGCAAGTAATTGTTGCAAGGTATTTTTATACGCTTCAAACGCAGCTGCACCAAAAAGGACAAAGCGTGCAGTCTTAATATTAGTTTTACCTTTCAGGTGTTCAATGATGGTAGAGAGGGCGATAGGGGAAGCCTTATCAATAGGAAATCGATAGGCACCGGTGCTGATAGAAGGGAAGGCAATGCTTTCTAGATTGTTGCTTTCAGCCTGCAATAAAGAATTTTTGTAGGCATTGCGCAGCAATTCAGGTTCTTTTTGAGAACCATTGTGCCAGACAGGTCCCACAGTGTGAATTACGTGTTTAGCGGAAAGATTACCGCCGGTGGTGATTACCGCTTCACCAGTTGGACAACCTCCTATTTTTTTGCACTCTTCCAGAATTGCCGGTCCTCCGGCTCGATGTATGGCTCCATCTACTCCCCCGCCTCCCCGCAGACTGGTATTTGCGGCATTAACAATAGCATCAACTGCCTGTTTGGTAATATCACCTTCCACTAATTCGATAACAGAGTTTTTTATTCTTTGCATGATGGACTCCTTAAAAACATAGAACCCTATTAGACTTTATTATCCACCGCAGAGAGCGCCCCAGTGAAATATTGACGAGCGTTTCACGGGGCAGGCGGAGCAGGTGGAGAAAGATAAATGTAGAACTCTGCGATCCCCCATTAGATAATTAATGCGATGTGCCGTTTACTAGTAAATAGGCCAAATATCTAACGGGGTAAATTTGCGAACTCAGCGGTAGAAAATCTAATGGGGGTCCCAGAAGCATTATTAAAATATCTTTTTTTGCATAGTATGTCAAGCATCCAGAGAAAAGGTGCGATATTGAGAAGGTTTTGACAATTAAAATAAGATGTGATGTAATCTTTTTCACTGGATGCATGATATAGGATGGGAGATAACAGGATGCAAGATGCAGCTGCAACATTTAAGGGAAGTAATGGTGCGAAGAAGGCAGCAGAGGAACTATGGCTTAAAATCTTGAGCGATTTTGATAATGAAACGTTGCACCAGAAATTTATTGAATATTGTACGACCACCTATCAGCTTCCGCTCGCTGGAGAAAAATATAAGACTTACCGTGAAGAAAGAGGGGATTCTCCACTTATAGAAAAGTGTATGAAGAGGATTGTAGTCAGTACTCAGTTTCAGTACCTGCCCGACAGGGAAAGAGGAGAGTCTCCTGCGAAAAAGGGATTAGCATCGCGACTGTTTACTTCGGCCCTGCTATTGTCAGTGGGATCTGCGTTAATAACACTCTGGATTTCTTTTCCTGCCTTAAGGATATTCCTCCTGATGATTTTGGCTGTCCTTCTGGGTTATGCCGTTTACAGGGTAAGAGGGAAAGTTTGAGACTATGAAGTTGCAACCACGAAGTTCACCCCATTAGACCATTAACCTAAGTTATATGTTATATGTGTGCTTAGAACAATTCATGCCAAAAAGTGTTGTGTAGAAGTTCCCTGCATCTTTTCTCACGGGGCAGGCGAAGAACTAGGAACCACGAAGAAAACGAAGATCTTCGTGGTGCCGTATTTTTACCACCAGCCTTGCCTACATCCCCGCCTGTTACCCCAGGCCCTACCTCTGCCAGGACCATAACCGAGCCCTTGTGGGGGGCCATAACCTCTCACC
>JAZFSJ010000464.1:0-3693 GCA_036446115.1 Thermodesulfobacteriota bacterium
CCCCCTATATCACCCAGGTCTTTATCAAAGAAACGAAACTTACCACAGGCCAGGGTGAGGACAACACAGTCCTTGGGAACCTTTTCTACAAACTCAGTGTAGTAGTTACGGCCGGGCTTAGCACCGTCACACCCGGCAACCAGGAAGAAATGGCGTATTGCCTTATCTTTCACGGCTCCGATTACTTTTTCAGCTACACCCATTACTGCGTTGCGGCCAAACCCGCACATGACCGAGCGGCCGTTTGTATCTTCAGGGAAACCGGACAGGGAAAGTGCCTTTTCAATCACCGGTGTAAAATCTCTGTCTTTGATATGGGTAACACCGGGCCATCCCACCAGACCACAGGTAAAGATATTTTCTGCGTAGGATTCCTTCGGTTTTTGGATGCAGTTGGTTGTCATCAGGATGGCACCGGGGAATGCTGCAAACTCCTTGGCCTGGTTCTGCCAGGCTGTTCCGTAGTGGCCGTACAGGTGAGAATATTTTTTCAGGTTGGGATAGCCGTGGCAGGGAAGCATTTCACCGTGGGTATAGACATTAATTCCCTTGCCCTCTGTCTGCTTGAGCAGTTCTTCTAAGTCCTTGAGATCATGGCCTGAGACCAGAATGGCCTTACCCTTTTTGGCTCCTAAGGGAACTGAGGTTGGCACCGGGTGCCCATAGGTTCCGGTATTAGCAGCATCAAGCAGTTCCATGGTTTTTAGATTGATCTCACCACACTTAAGTACCAGTCCCACCCAGTCATCCAGACTCAGGTCCTTTTTCAAAGTAGCGGCCAGGCCTTCATGGATAAAGGCATAGACGGTATCATCCTCCTGCCCCAGGATTCGAGCATGATCGGAATAGGCAGCAACCCCTTTGATGCCATAGGTAAGGGTTTGCTGAAGGGATAAAATATCAGGGTTAATTGCAGGATCTGATTTAACTCCCACGGTCTCACCCTGTTTGACCAAACCTTCAAGGGTTCCTTCCGGTTTGAAGGTCGCCGGGCCATCTGAGAAGTCCACCTTACCACCGGCCAACTTGACTTTCTCTTTGAGACCTTCCCGTAGCTCCACGCAGCGATTAATCAGGGGAATAAAACGCTCCTGATCAAAATTTACGTTGGTGAGGGTAGAAAAAATGGCCTCACAGGTGAATACATTCACCTTCCGGTCATTCACACCCACCTTCCTCCCCTCAACGGCATAGAGGGAAAGCCCTTTTAATGTATAGATCAAAAGATCTTGCAGTGCAGCCACCTCCGGCTGCTTGCCGCATACACCCGATTTGGTACACCCTTCTCCCTTAGCTGTTTGTTCACATTGATAGCAAAACATAGTTCTCCTCCTTTTATATAAGTGTTAGTATTTTTACTTATCGTTTTTGCCAATGGCTTCCATCACCTTTTGCCATCTTTCAGATCCCAGACATTTCTTTGCCTCTTTACACCACTCAATACAGGTAGGAACATTCTTTTTTTCAACCACAGTTTTACATTTAGGGCACTTTGCCTTCATCTCATCTGAGAATATTTCGATATCTTTTCCGCATTTAGGACACTTGTGAACGCTGACTTTTAAGTTCCTAAAATCCTGACCGGGACATTTGCTTTGCATGATTCTCTCCTCATGATCGGCTAGCCATGAATTAAGGGCGGGAAACACTTGATGCATACCCAGATACTTTCACCATCCTTTCGGCAGGGAAATAGCATAGCATCTTTTTCGGAATTACCACAGCGAAAGCACTTCTGCAAGACAAATTCTTGAGCCCGTTCTTTATTCCTCTCCTCCACTGCCTTTTCCGAAAAGGGTTTGCTCTCCCTTTCTTCAATGGAAAGGGCGCCTGTGGGACAGACCCCCAGACAAAAACCTGCACCATCGCAGAGCTCTTCCTTGATCACTTTGGCTTTGCCGTCTACCAGCTCGATAGCCCCTTCAGCACAAGGAGCTACACAGTTACCACAGCCATCGCATAATTCATCATCAATTTTTACAATCTTTCTTTCCACCATTTTAATCACTCCTTTTCCCAATCCTAATTTATCTTCCTATAAATATATACGGCATAAATAAGAATAAAAATATGACCTATGTCATAAAGAGCAAAAAATGTGCTCTCATAAATATGGAGCCAGCCATGAACGATTAACTGCTGGTAAATATTGAGGTTATTCTTATTTGCCAAAAAAGAAAAATATTTGCTGAGCTACACCTCGCTTCATTCTTGCACACTTTCTAACTGGGTCTACCTAGTAGAAAACGATTTAAGAATCTGCAGAATCATTTATAATTAAGAAAGGATAATCAAAGGATAACTTGATTTTTGGAGGTAGCAGTTTATGCTTAAGGTCGCAAGAGACATGCATTCAGGTACCATTGTAGTGATTCATCCGGATAGAGGAGATCGCTATTGAAGCACTACCCTTTTCCTCTCTATATGCGGAAAATGTCCTCCCCAAATTTCAACCAAAACTACTTAGGCATCTCTCCCCCTAATTAACTACCTTTGCGAGAAGTGAGATCCCTCACCTGACGGGTTGCTATAACCATGCAGTCTGTTGTGTAAAAAAATGTCAAAGGGCTTGTTTTTTTCTATCAGTTTTTTCACATAAATGCTATAAATTATTTTGTTTTTTTCGGGGCTCTTTTAATTTGAGAAAACAGTTTTCTGTGGATATTGGTGAAAGCTTAATTCTGTTTTATTCTTTAATAAAGGGACGTGGTAAATGGCAAGCAAATGTAATTTTTGTACTATTAGGAAAACCACCATCTTCGCCGACTTAAAAGAAGTCGATCTTAACCGCATTGAAAAGCTAATCACAGAAAAAAGATTCCCCAAGAAGCATATCATCTTCTGGGAAGATGATCCCGTCAAAAACATCTATCTCATCAAAAGAGGAAATGTCAAACTTTACAAAACCCAATCTGATGGTCGCAGTCAGATCCTCAATATTTACGGAACCGGCGGCATCCTGGGATTTGACTCACTCTTTGGCAATAAATACCTTGCGACGGGAGAAACTATTGCAGAAAGTGTTCTTTGTCAGATTAAAGCAAGTGATTTCCGGGAACTTTTAGAAAAAGAACCTGTAATCAACCTTCAATTATTAAAGGCAGTATCAAGGGAACTGGAAAAGAATGAAAATCTCCTCTTCACCCTGGGGACAAGAACTGCTAAGGAAAGGCTTTCCTACTTCCTATTTAACCTTTATAATTCTCAATGTGATTGTGAAGAGAATCCAAAAAAGATCAATCTCCTTATTTCCAGGCAGGAGATATCCGAACATCTGGGGATGAAGCAGGAAACAGTGATCCGAAATCTATCCAAGCTTAAGGACGAAAAGATAATCGATATAAAGGGGAAGGAAATCATTATTGTCAATCCAGCAGTTCTTGAAGAAACCTCCCAGGGCTCTACCAATCCACCCTAGCAGTAAACGACTACATCCTGGCACTTATGAACTCTTGCGGGCACGTTCTTGAATTGAGTCCACGCCACATCTTCTTATGACCAGACTGAAATGGTCCTCGAAGTCTTCCCTCCACTCCTTTTTAATGAGATCCACACAGGCATCCAGCACCGGATAGATCTTTGATTCATCAGTTATCCTGAAGATTTCTTTTCCATACTGCTTCCACCTCCCAATGTAGCCACCTACCGTAATAGTGATTCCCTCATCCTTGGCTTTGATAGTGCCGGTGGGGC
>JAZFSJ010000465.1:0-5565 GCA_036446115.1 Thermodesulfobacteriota bacterium
TCGCGACTCAGCACTCACTGCTGAATTGTGCTTCTCTCCACCGTACCTTTCGTGGTTATTCTTCGTGTTCTTAGTACCTCATTTTTTCTTGACATGACCCTTTAATATAATACTATTAAACTCACAAATTTATCCCGATTCTGTTTCCTGAACCATATTTCAAACATTATATCCTCTCCTATCAAAAACGATAATCAGCTGGGGGAGTAAAATTGAAAAACACAGAAACATTCAGTCAATCCAACACACAAAAAGAAGCATCTTCATCTCCAATTTCTCAAGAATCATTACTTGAGAAAATAGCAAACTTGGATGGAACCCTCCTGCTCGGAAAACCGGAATTTAAGCATTTAGAAGAATATCTTCCGGAAAGAGGTATAGATGAAAAACATATCGAAGTTCTAAATAGAGTAATTAAAGATCAGGACGGGTTCAATTTCTTCAGAAAAAAACTTAAAGAAAATAAATTGAAAGAGTTCATAAAAGAAGAGACCCTGTTACACAGTCTTCCTAAAGAGATATTAGAAATAATTAAGGGATATAAGGGAAGAGAGTTTGTTTTACAATACTATCCCGCTACCAGGGATAAAACGGGCAATACCGAAGTGGGCATAGATATCTTTAGAAAAGGATCAACTGATCATTGCGGTCATATCTACTTTTATTACCGCTGGGATGATAAGATTAAAGGTTACTGCATATACTTTGGCTGGATCACGACTATCATTCATCAAGATGCCAAGAGATTAGGCATAGCAAAACAGGCCATCGGGTTGGTTGGTCAGTTATTTCCCCCGGGCTCTATAGAAATGTATCCCAATACCACGGACAGAGAGGTAATTGCAAAAGGGCCAAAAGCCGAAGCCTTAGTATATAAAAATCTAGCGGGAGCTGGGGGATTTACTGAAGCGCTTAATCTAGACGATTCTCAAATCGCACATACATTGAAAATAAATCCTTTTGAACACTCCAGATATGCTTTTAAGAAGATACCGATAACCGCGAAATAGGAAAGCATGTCATAATCCGGGTGTTATCTATCAATTGTTCACGGCAGCATCTTGCCCGGATTCCTCAATTTCTCCGGTAGATACGTGTCCATCACATAATTCAGGCCCCGTGCAGCAAAGGCCTGCTGCTCAACACGAACACCCATCTTGACCATTTCCTGCAACGCCTCCACCCACTGTTTGTTGTTCTTGAAGAAAGGGTCATTCTTAATGGCATCCTGGGCACGCTTTTTGTCCTTATCCTCAAGGGGATGGGTTGGCAGATTATAGTCCTTGATGTCCTGCGGTGTAACCCCGATCAATCTTGCATGGGGCACACAGAAAAACTCGCTGATGTGCGCGGCATTGCCGGAGCCGACCTTCATGGTGCGGTAAATATTTCCGTAGCCGTAAGGGTCACCGTCAGTAAATATATACACCGGCAGTTTGCAGGCATCAGACAAGAGACGCACAAAACGGCGGTTTGCGCGGGTTGGCACACCACCCATGGCCACAATGATGCATTTACTGTCCCGCCAATATGCATGACCATTCAAGCGTTCAAAAAGCGCGGCGGTCTCAACCGCAAGAACAAATTTCGCCTTGGTACGAAACTCCAGCCCCTCAACCCGGGAAGGAATCGAGTAGCTTCCTCTTCCAAATGCCGTGCAGTCAATCTCGATTCTCCTGCCGGTGGCAGGATCAATGTCGATAACAATCAGTTCACCGGCAACTGAACCGTTCTGCTCCGCAGGAATAAAACCGAGTTGCTCGCGGTTTACCGCAACCATCGCCTCCATATCATCCATGATGGCATCCGATTCTGGCTGTTCCTTAAAGGCAGCAGGTCCCCATCCGGCTCTGCCCGCCTCCGAGCCACGTTTTGCGGAGCCCTTGGAGGTATAGTAGACTTCACGCTTGGAAGCAAAGTCATCGGTTTCAATCAGGTGCTTGGCAAAAGCCATCATTCTTACCGTCTGCGCAAACGGCTTTATGGTCTGGTAGGAAAGTGTTCGCTTGCTCACCTTCTTGCCGATGGCAAAAAACCCTTTGCGCAACGAAAAGGAGACATTTGAAAGGCTGCGGATGGGCACCCTTAAGGATGGTCGTCTCCCGCCCTTGATGTCACCGTGGATATCTTTTGCATACGATATCAGACTTTTCATGGCGGGCGAGCGTGAGAGTTCAGAGTGAACAGTTTTCTTTTTCGACCCGGCAGCAGTCCCCTTTGACTTCTTTTTGCTCACTTTCTTTTTCGTTTTTTTAGCCATAATACTCCTCACTGATTAATAAAAAACCCGAATTTCTAAATCCGAAGCACGAAACAAATTCAAATGAACAAAGCACCAAACCCAAAACAAGATAATTCACAATAAAGTGGGTTTAGACTTTTGGTATTCTGATTTTGGATTTGTTTAGAATTTCGATATTCGGATTTCTGATTTGTTTTCTTATTCCCTGTGTCTCTCCAGTAAACCGGTCAGCTTATTTACCACCTTTTTTTCTTCCTTTTCCGAGAAACCAAGCAACTCGCGCAGGCCAATGCCGATATGGGGAATGTAGGTCTCAATGTAGTCACTCTTACGCTGGGCATCCTCCTCCTTCTTACGCTTGGAGAGAAAGATTTTCAGCTTGCGACCGCAGTCCTGCAAGGCCCGCACGATCTGTTCTTCAATTTCAGGATAGCCTGCAATGGCCTCTTTTGATTCACTGGTGAAAGGCACCCAGACCGAAGCCATGTGCACCACGATGGTAATGGGTCCCAAGGGGAGCGCGCCCCGCGGCTGGGTTAACCCATAGTTACGCCAGTTGGTATTCACCACTGACTGGTATGCGCAGCAGCCTCCCTGCTGGTAGAGCAATGGCACACGATTGGCGAATCTAATTACCCGCGTCGAGGCATCTGCCTCCTGCCCATTCCCTCCAAAGGCAAGGGCCGCTTCGATAATAAAGGGATTTCCCCGGTATACCGCCGGAGGCCGTGTGGTGGAGGCATAGAATTCAGCCGACACCACTGATTCAATTCCCATTAAAAGCTGTTCCTCTCCGATGGGTGCAACACAGTTAGTGGGTGGGTTCATGATCTTAGTACCGGCAATCCCCTGCATCAACTTTTCCACCTCGTTGCGGCCGACACGCCTGAGAGAGGTATTTAATGGAATTACTGCATTTGTGCAGATCTCCTCTGCAACCCGCTGCGTCACGCGTGAAAATTCACTCTGAAGGAAACCGGATATGTTTCGCGCCTTGGTATCTTTCATCATTGCCTGGAGCACCCCCAACTCTACCCCATAGGGATGCGGCTTGATCTCACTGGTATGTGGCGGGAGTTCACTGTTTGATCGCTCATAGTTAGCGGTCTGCCCTCCCGGATCCTTATAGACTATCTGTACGTGTGGGTTGGCGATGGCGGTCTGGCGCAGGTATTCATCTACCGACTGCTTACTGCGGGTGTGTTTTCCTTCCAGCTCAATGCTCACGCGCGTACCGTGTGGTACCTCCCAATCTACCTCCATATCGCTGATAATCTCGGGCCTGTTCTTTTTGGTATCAATCTGGAGCTTAAAATGGTGTGCAGGCTTGTTTTTACTGGTGCGACTGTCAATCTCTACCGGCTTACCGGTGGTGAGCATACCATACATGCCGGCAGCGCTAATCCCGATCCCCTGCTGTCCCCGGCTCATCTTGAGGCGGTGAAACTTCGATCCATATAGAAGTTTCCCGAAGATATTGGGAATCTGGCGCTTGACAATACCGGGACCGTTATCCTCAATCACTATCCTAAAACGGTCATTCCCCAAGTCCTCAACCTCAACAATTATGTCAGGCAGTATCCCTGCCTCCTCACAGGCGTCCAGTGAATTATCGACCGCTTCCTTTATGGCATTCAAAAGCGACTTGCGCGGATTGTCAAAACCCAGCAGGTGACGGTTCTTGGCAAAAAACTCCGATACTGAGATATCGCGCTGGCGCGCGGCCATGCTCTCGGCGGTCTCAACGCCGCGCTTTCTCGGCTTTGCTGACGGTGTTTCTTTTACCTTCTTTTTCGTTGGAAACAATTTCATCTGTTTCTTTGCCATACTCTCTCCAAATCATTTTTTAGAAACCAATCTATATAATATATAATTAATATAATGTCAAATCGCCTGACAAAAGTATAGGGTAATAGATATTGTGTGTCAAGGGGTAAGACACCACTAAATATGGTGGTTAATTGTCCTAATTTGGGGAACGTCCTCCATTCTACGTCCCAGCAGATGGAGCTTGGCTGAACTCCCTGGCCGACACGAGTGTCAGCTCGGGCAGGCAGCCAGGCTTTTTACGAAGTCGTCAACATTTATTTTACTGCCAGGGTAAAGATAGTAACAGGGGCATTAACAGCCTTGACAGTTTCCCTGTCGCATCTATGAATGAAAGAAAAATACTTTTCAAGGCGTTCTATTGCCTCACTGTAAGTAAAAAACTGCGTCCCGATCTTCTCATTGATAATATCATATGCCTCTTTTCTTCCTGTAAGGCTTAAATATTCCACCATAATCAGGACATCCGCAATAGGTCCAATTTTATCGATAGCACCATATCCCCCGTAGGGAACGCAGAACCGTTCGAAGAAGAAAACGGGTCTGGTAAGTTTCTCAATCATTTCAGCGGGTGGATCTGCCCCGAAATCCCAGACAAAATCGTAAATGGTAAGAGAAGGAAAAGCGTTTCTCAAATTTTCTCCGGTCTGGGAAATGCCCGGTGACTTATCAGAAATAATTATGGGGACTTTAATATTATCTCTTACCATCTCCCTGCAAAGCCTTGTGGTAACCTGCCCGGGACCCGTACCCACCTCCACTAAAGTGCCAATTTCAACTTTTCTAACAATAGAAGAGACAACCCCGACAGTGGCATCGGCGAAATTTTTATAAATCTCGCTTTCAGATATATTTTTGTAGGTCTCCTGAATAGCCGGATCTGACCAGTCCCACTTAGAATCTTTAGTGACCCGTAAAATCAACCTCATCATCTCGATTAAGGGAAGAAATACTGAGGGAAACTCTTCATTTTTAACTTCTTTTCCTGCTAAAAGTTTTTCGGTCACGTGAACCAGTACTTTCCAGTCGCCAATGGTGCTCTTCATCTTTTGATGGTACTGTTTCATAGGGGTTTTAATACACTCTAGGACAGTTTCTTTATTAATCATGCTACTTTTTTCTTCCGAAAACAGGAATTACAAAATGACTTTCCCACCATACATACTTTCTCACCAGATAAAAACATTTCTATCTATACACTAGACCAAATCCAATGAAAAGAGTAAATTCAATTCCCTGATGATTTCACACAACCAGCTATTTTTTGGGGATTGATGGGATACAAACAAGATTTGACTAATTCTTGGGTGTGTATACTTGATTTGGTAGTGTTAAGTGGATTAAGGGGTGTCTTGATCTCACACTTATAGCAGTAGGTGTGATTTTTCATCCCTCAAAAATGTTATACCTACGGAACGTAGTTTAAAGAGTTGATGTATTTAAGTTTATTGCAAGAATAGTAAAATTTTTTGTCCTTTTCATCTATCCTTATATCC
>JAZFSJ010000466.1:0-4838 GCA_036446115.1 Thermodesulfobacteriota bacterium
TAAAATACTACTACCCTTTGGGGTACCCTTATTTGTTTACAACCTTTTCATTACTGTGATATGGATTTACCTAAATTATTAAAAAATATGGTGGAAAAAGGTGCTTCGGATCTACACCTTCGTGTAATGTCCCCGCCCGTTATACGAGTTGATGGCAAACTGTTCCCCACTGATCACCCACCTTTATCATTTGATGAAATTGAAACTTTAACCAATACTATTTTGAATGATGTCCAAAAAGAGCGCTTTCTATCCGAACAGTCTGTCGATACCTCTTATTCCATGCGAGGATTAGGCAGATTTAGATTAAATATATTCCGGCAAAGGGGCACTACTTCATTAGTCTTTAGAAGCATCCCCATCTACATTCCTACCATTGAATCACTGGGATTACCTCAAAAAATAAACTCTCTCTGCAATAAACCACAAGGGCTGATATTAGTTACTGGGCCAACCGGTTCCGGCAAATCCTCAACCCTGGCTGCCATGACGCAGGTTATTAATGAAACAAGGAACATTCACATTATCACCATAGAGGACCCCATTGAGTTTCTTTTTAGAAATAAGAAGTCTATTATTACCCAAAGGGAAGTTGGCGTAGATACCCCCACTTTCGGTCATGCACTAAAAGATGCTCTTCGCCAGGACCCCGACGCAATCCTCATCGGGGAAATGAGAGACCTTGAAACCACCGAGACTGCACTGAACGCAGCAGAAACCGGTCACTTAATCTTAAGCACCATGCATTCTAACAACACCTATGAAGCAGTTTCTCGAATCATAGATATATTTCCCAATGACCAGCAAAATCAAATAAAAATTCAGCTCTCCAACGTATTGATTGGCGCTATTTCACAAAGATTACTCAACAGGAGTGATGGGAATGGAAGAATTCCGGCGATTGAAATTCTCATCGGCACACCGGCAGTCAGGAAAATGATAGCTCATAGTCAATACAAGGACATTCTTGAACAAATTGAAAAGTCTGTCATCCACTATGGTATGCAGTCCTTGGAACAATCCCTACTTGCCCTACTGGCAAACAAGATGATAACTTATACTGAAGCAAGCAGTTGTACTTTAAGACAGGACGAATTGACTTTAATGCGAGATCAAATGGGTATTGCTGAAGATGGGGGGTTTCCTTTTCTGAATTGACAATGATAAGTACTTACTATTTCCGGAGGTAAAACCATGTCGCAAGAATCATATGCTGATTTTTCGATTATTCAAAAATATCTTGATCAGAAAAGATATCACGACGAAGAAATGAAGCGTTATCAAGCTAAAATAACGGAATGTGAAAAAAACATTAATATCCTTAAAAACGAACTGGATGCCAAGGAACAAGTCATCAGCCAATTAAATACTCAATTGAACGAGTGTAACGCTCAGATTAAAGATAAAGAAAAAGGAATGCAGGAACTTAGCATTCAAGCCCATCGACTCAGAAAAAAAATGGAACAGACACAGGGGGTGCAAAAAAAGCCGTATCCTGAAGATGCCCAATCAAAAAAAGCCAAATTCGGCTTTTTAAAAAAGTAACTCCTTAATACTTCCCATGCAAAAAAATACTTCGAATCTTCTTTCTATAAATCTATCCCTAAGACACTATCGCCAAGTCCAAGACTCGTCCGCCTCCTATAAAAGGCACCTTGTACCAGTCAATACGGTGTCATCACTCAACAAAAAAAAGACCTGATTAAATACCCTCCTTACCAAGCTCTTCTAGCAAACTACGTTGTTTCTTACTCGGTTTTTTAGGAATCCTTACAATAATCCGAATATAGAGATTGCCCTTCCCCTTACCTTGGAAGTGAGGGAGACCATGGTCCTTCAGTCTAATCTTAGCATGGCTTTGGGTCCCCGGTGGCACCTTCACTTTTCGTATTACATCAAGGGTGGATACCTCAATAGTAGTTCCCAGCACTGCTTGAGTAAACTGTATCTCCTTATCTAGATAGAGATCACTGCCTTCCCTCTTAAAGACGGGATGATCTTTGACAGTTATTTTAATATACAAGTCTCCAGGTGGCCCCCCTGTATATCCTTTAAGGCCTCTTCCAGGAATTCTTAATTTTTTACCTGTACTGATCCCCTGAGGGATTTTAACATTTACTTTTGCTAATTCTCCATCCTCTTTACGAAAAGCAACTTGTTTAGAAATCCCCGAATATACTTCCTCTAATGTCACTGAGAGATCATAGACTAAATCACTGCCCTTCCTGGGAGCCTCATATCTTCCCTGCGCTGCTCCAAATCCTGACTGGGCATAGGGATTAAAATGGTCCTTAAAATTCTTCCTATTAGAGGTCCTCCTCCCACCCCCAAAAACAGTACTAAATACGTCCCCCTCTGTTCCAAAACCAAAATCCTTAAACATTTCTCCAACATCAAATCCCCTGAAAATATCTTCTTGACTATACCTTTTATGAAATCCCGTCTGTCCAAAGGTATCATATTCCTGTCTCTTTTTCTTATCGCCCAAAACTGCGTAAGCCTCACTAACTTCTTTAAATTTCTCCTCAGCCTCTTTTTTTCCTTGGTTCCTGTCAGGATGATACTTCATCGCCAGCTTGCGGTATGCTTTTTTGATCTCCTTGTCGGAGTCTTCCCGTTTGACTCCTAATATATTATAATAATCTCTTTTGGTAGCCATAGTCTCTCAGTTACTTCTCGTATGATTCTTTGATCAGTGTATCAAGAAATGCTTCGGGGTCTCTTACTGCCTCGGTTGTGAGTATGAATTCATTTTTGCCACTCTTTTCCCTTAGGAGTTTAAGGCCATGGTAGTAATTTTTAAGTATCGTGCCACATAAATCCTCAACCGGTTTTCCCTCTTCCAATGCCTTTTCCAGGAGTTTATCAGCAGCACGCTCTTCAAACATAATCTTTATTCCACTTTCTTCAAAAAATTTCTTTTCACATCCCCTAATAGCCTTATCCATAGAAAGAATTTCTTCAAGCACTACACTCATTTCTATCCCTTCATTAACAACTCTCTCAACGATAAGGTTAATACGAGGTCCCTCCAGCAGAACCCTACATTCTTCAGGAAAGTTGTTTTTTTGCTCCTCAATATATGCTTTCTGTTTTACCTTCTCTTGCTCAATTACTCTATCATATCTTTTTCTCAACTTCTGATCTTCAGAATTCTCTAAAAGGGCATTTAACTCCCTCACAGGATCTTCAATCATCTCTTTGGTTACCAGTAATCTTTTAATGTCAGTGGAGGGTAGTTTCTTTTCAAACTTCATTAAAACCTTTTCAACCACACTTACCAACCCGCGTGCTCCGGTATTTTGACAAAACGCCCTTTCAGCTATCTTTTGTAGGGCCTTGTCTTCAAAACGAAGGTCAATGCCGTACGCTTTAAAATCACGTTTTTTTCCATTAATGACTGTGCTATTTCTATTTTTTAATATCTGATATAAATCACTGGAATCCAGCTTATCAAACACTGTGATTACCGGCAACCTTCCAATGAATTCAGACTCAAAACCATACTGAATCAAATCTTCTGAGGCAACCATCTTACAATAAGTTTCCTCATCATCTTTACTCTTCAATTTTGCCCCGAAACCGATACCCTGCTTGTTAATTCTTCTTTTAATAATTTCACTCAAACCATTAAAAGCTCCACTTACAATGAACAGGATATTCTTTGTATTGACCATTTTCTTCTCTTTTTTACCAGTTCTACGATAATGTTCCATGGCCTCCATCTGAGAAACAATGTCATGGGGGATCTTGAGATCAACCTCAGTTTCTTCCATTGGTTTGAGAAGGCCTCGTTGCACACCGGTGCGGGAGACATCAATGCCAACGACATTGTTGCCTGATGCAATCTTATCTATCTCATCAATATAGATGATGCCAGACTGGGCTAGTTCAATATCGCCCTCCGCCTCTTGCACGAGGTCCCTCACCAGGTCCTCTACATCTCCTCCTACATACCCCGTCTCGCTAAATTTAGTAGCGTCACCTTTTACGAAGGGAACTCCAATTTTCTTGGCTATAAGTTTAATCAAATAAGTCTTTCCCACTCCAGTGGGGCCACACATAATAATATTATTCTTTATCATCCCCACCCTATCATATTTTTCCTTTTGCCCCTGCTTTTCCCAATATTTTATTCTATTAAAATGAGTGCAAATCTTAGTTGCAAGAACCTCTTTTGCATCTTCCTGTTTGACTATAAATTCATTGAGGTAAGCTTCTAATTCCTCTGGTTTTAGATCAAACTTTATCTTCTTCGATTTTTTCCGTTTCTGAATGTCGTTTTCAATGAGTCCCTCATCCTTTTGAGGGATTACCATAGGCATGGCCAATTTCACCCTACTCCCATACTTTTTAGTAAGATACTCATTAAGTTCTTCTTCCAATTCTTTTGGATCTGGCAATTTGTTAAACACGCCATCATCTCCTCTTTTATTCAATATTTTAGTATGATACCACATTTACTTACAATTTGCAAATCAACTCACCATCAACTAACCCACTAAAATTATTGACTCATTGGCTAAAACTTACACTGCATCTTATAGTAGTTAAAGATGCTCAGTATGATTATTATTGACAATCCACCCGTTTTCATGTTTTATATAGCGCATTAGAAGGTCCGTGGGACGGCTGGCTATGCCGCCTGCCCATCTTGCCCGAGCTCAGCCAGGGAGCTTAGCCAGTGCCTTGCTTTACCCGGGCGGGTGACACAAAGTGGCATTTTTTTTAAGTGAGAAAATAAAGACCGGAAATTTTTATAAATCATGAGAAGGAAAGAAGGGTAGTGTAATGGCAAGATCTAAGTTCAAACATAAGAGGATTAGGCACAAACGTAA
>JAZFSJ010000467.1:0-2967 GCA_036446115.1 Thermodesulfobacteriota bacterium
TGCCCTTAATGCCCTGAAAGGGGTGAAGAAAATTGAGGTTTCCCTCGAAGGTAAGAATGCTCAGGTAGTGTATGATGAAGAGCTTACTGGTTTAAACGAGTTGGAATCTACTATTATTGAAGAAGGCTACCAGGTTAAAGAGGGATAAGGGGTACAACTGGGTACCCACTGTACTGGAGTAACATAGTGTGAGGAAGTAGTATGGGAATTAGACAGGTAGATTTAACGGTTAGGGGTATGACTTGTGCGGCGTGCTCTTCTCGGGTTGAGAGGGGCTTGAAGAAAATAGAAGGCGTGGGTGAAGCCAATGTGAATCTGGCTACGGGAAAGGCTCATGTGGACTATGACCCTGAGAAGACCAATGTACCTGCTTTTATAGATGCCATTTGCAATATGGGTTATGAGGTAAAGTCTGAAAAACTCATCCTGCCAGTTGGGGGGATGACCTGTGCTGCCTGTTCATCACGGGTAGAGAGAACTTTAAATAAGCTAAATGGTGTGCTTAAGGCCCATGTCAATCTTGCAACCGAAAAGGCAACCATTGATTATTTCCCGGACAAAGTAGGAATAGCCGATATCAAAAGAACAATTGACGACATAGGTTATTTTGTTAAGGAAGAGGAAGAAGAAACACAAAGAGCGATTGAAAAAGAAGATGAGGATGCTAAAAAGGTTAAAGAAGCCAGGAATCGACTGATTACTGCCTGGGCCTTTACCGGTCCCATGACAATTCTCATGTTGGTTATGTGGTTTAAACATGTCCACTTCCTTCACCTCTATCATCAGTGGATTATGTTCCTCCTTGCTACCCCTGTGGTCTTCTGGGCAGGTCACAAAACGACTAAATCAGCAATAAAAGGATTAATTCATTTGAATCCCAATATGGATGCCCTCATCTTTCTGGGGGTTTTTGCGTCCTATTCCATTGCCATAGCATCCTTTTTCGTTACCATACCGAGTTTTGCCATGCCGGCTGCTATGATTATGGCCTTTCATTTAATCGGCAGGTATTTAGAAACCATGGCGAGGGGCAGGGCTTCCCAGGCCATCAAGAAACTCTTGAAGCTTGAAGCAAAGAGCGCCTGCATTTTAATAGAAGGAAAAGAGGTTGAGGTGCCCATTGAAAAGGTTAAGGTGGGAGATGTTATAGTGGTAAGACCAGGAGAGAAGATTCCCACCGATGGAGTAGTGGTAAATGGGGCAAGTAGTATTGATGAATCTATGGCAACCGGTGAGTCTATGCCGGTTGAGAAAAGGGAAAAAGATGAGGTAATCGGCGCTACCCTCAATCAACAGGGGATGCTTAATATAAAGGCGACCAAGATTGGCAAAGACACCTTTTTATCCCAGGTAATCAAGATGGTGGAGGAGTGCCAGGGTACCAAGGTGCCCATCCAGGAATTTGCGGATAGAATCACCTATTTCTTTGTTCCGACCATTATGGGGATAGCTCTTGTAACATTTGCTGCCTGGTGTATCTTTCCCTCTTTCTTTGTAGGCATTGCCAACTGGGCACAGCACTACCTACCCTGGGTTAACCCCTCTCTGGGGACTATTGCACTTGCCCTCTTTGCTGCTATTACCGTTTTGGTGATTGCCTGTCCCTGTGCGCTGGGTCTGGCAACCCCCACCGCACTGATGGTAGGAAGCGGCATGGGAGCAGAAAAGGGTATCCTTATACGCCGGGGCGAGGCCATTCAGACCTTGCAGGATGTTAAGGCCATTGTTTTTGACAAAACAGGTACCATCACCAGCGGTAAACCCGGGGTGACTGATATTGTTCCCGGAGATGGTTTTGATGAAAACGAACTGCTTAAGATTGCCGGTTCGGTGGAAATGGGTTCCGAACATCCGCTGGGTCAGGCCATTGTAAACGAAGCCAGAAGTAGAGGGCTGGCACTTGATGAGCTCAAAGATTTTGCCTCTATTACCGGGCAAGGTGTTCAAGGGAAGCTGAACGGACGTGAGGTGCTGGTTGGAAGTCCCAGGCTGATGCAGCACGTTAAAATTCCTTTTGATAGGACAAAAGATCTTCTTGAAAGGCTGGAAGACGAAGCAAAGACGGTAATGCTGGTTGCAGTTGATAGCACACCAGCCGGGATTATTGCGGTCGCTGACACGCTTAAGGAAGATTCAATGGCTGCCATTTCCGAGCTTAAAGACATGGGATTTGAAACCATTATGATCACCGGTGATAATGAGAGAACCGGCAGGGCTATTGCTGAAAAAGTGGGCATTGAAAGGGTTCTGACAGAGGTAATGCCGGGAGATAAGGTTGAGGAAATTAAGAGACTACAAAGCTCGCTGGGAATGGTTGCCATGGTGGGAGACGGGATCAATGATGCCCCCGCCCTGACCCAGGCTAATGTGGGTATTGCCCTGGGGACGGGGACCGATATTGCCATTGAATCTTCAGATGTTACTTTAGTCAGAGGAAGACTGAGTGCAGTGGTATCATCTGTAAAGCTTTCATATAACACCTTCAGAAAGATCAAGCAGAATCTCTTCTGGGCATTTTTTTACAACTTAATAGCCATACCGGTTGCCGTCATGGGGTTACTCCATCCCGTTATAGGCATGTCTGCCATGGCCATAAGTTCACTTTTTGTGGTTACCAATTCCTTAATGCTTAAAAGATCAAATATTGAACCGAGCTATAAGCAGGTTGATTAAATACCCTTTCTAGGAGTTTGTCGGGAAACGTCCATCTGCCGTTCGACAAGCTCACGGCCCTGAGCAAAATCGAAGGGCTGCGTTACACTCATCCCCGCCCAGTTAAATCAACGGGTGCTTTATTCACAACTGTTAGATGATGCAGTCAAGAGGTTAGAAGCATGGATAATTTTAATCACTTATTTAACGGGGTAAATCATTGCAGCGTACTCATAAGTACGCCTCATTCCTCAGGATTTTGTGCGCCTTGCATCTAAACATTTTTCAACAGCCTCCATACAAGTGGTATTCCGA
>JAZFSJ010000468.1:0-22410 GCA_036446115.1 Thermodesulfobacteriota bacterium
CAGGTCTAGCTAGTGCTGTTAGGGCTACAATGTCATCGAACTTATGCACCCCTATCTGTCTAGTTAAGATTCGTAAAGATTGGCCTTCGAACTGGAAGATCCCATTAAGCCTCATATCATTAAAGATTTTGAATACTTTCTCATCGTTCAAAGGCATAGTATATATATCTTCATACTCCCATCCAACGGAATCCGCAACATCTTCCAGTACTGAAAGGGTCCTCAGCCCTAGACAATCTATCTTTAACAACCCTATGTATTCTGCCGCATTCTTATCTAGCATTATTATATCCTTCTTTGCATTTACTCCTCCATATTCCGTAAGTGCCCTGTCCGCGACGATAATCCCTGCGGCATGTTTTCCGCTATAGACCGCATGAGCCTCAGCTCTTGAGGCAAGACTCATTTCAGGATATTGCTTAACAAATTCTTTTCCAGGTTCAGTTGTTTCGAACGTATCTGCGATACACATAGAAGCTCTCTCATCCCCTCCACTTCTTTCGATAATTGAATTTTTAACATTCTCGGTTTCATATTTAGGTATCCCCAATCCCATAGCAAACTCATTAATGGCCGACCTGGGTTTGAGCCTATTAATAGTGCCTAGGCAAGATACATTATCACTACCGTATGTATTCCTAAGCCATTTGACAACTTTCTCACGCTTCCTGTCTGGGAAATCTATATCACTATCGGGAAGGTCACAGCGGTTAATATCAATGAATCGTTCGAAGAGTAGATTGAATCTAATCGGGTCAATGGTAGTGATGCCTAATAGATAACACACCAGGCTCCCTGCGGATGACCCACGTGATGGCCCCACGAACATAGTTTTCTTAGCGTCATTTACCATGTCAGCCACTATCATAAAGTAATCCATATAGCCTTTTTCTTTGATAAGGTTTATTTCATACTCTAGTCTGCCAGAATACTCACCTGAATCGAGTCCCCAATTAGTCAAGTTAGTCCGGCAGATCAATTCAAGATTATTTCCGCCTGTGTACTTAGCCATTGTTGCCATAGGCAACTTAGCACTACATTCTCCTGCTTTTGAATTTGTGGTTATTATATTATGTTTTGGGATATGATATTCACATTCATCATCTGTTAGGATATGTCGAGGGTAAGTAGTCCTTTCAAATTTATGATAATAGTCATTCCCTCTCTTCTGGGCACCTGCTATAACCTCATACACAGCTTTATCTTGAGGAAGTATGTAGCTGTTTTCAATAGCAAAGAAATCAAGCGGTAATGTCAGGTCATGGACAAACGGCTGCTGTCCAATATAAACATTATCTAAATCCATTAAATCATATTCATACAACCGTGGAATGTAATGAAAGCTCACATATGCTTTCTTAACAAGAGAATAAATGTCTTGTAAACCGTCATCATTCTTGGCGATGAAGATAAGCGGATTGTTGCACCGCCTCGCATCCCACTTCTCTTTCTCTTTGATAACCCATAACCTCACCCCGAAGATTGGGCTAACCCCATACTGCTTGCAAGCCTTGTCCCAGTCGGTGTGCCCAAAGGTATTGTTCACATCAGCAATCCCAGCATGAGTATGGCCCATATCCGCTATGTGTTTTACTATATCATTGATACGCCCAAAGCATTTCCTGAAACTATACTCTGTTTGAAGCCCTAGGTGTATCATTGCAACTTGTTCAAGATGAGATAGAAAATAGGGTTCTTTCTATCTCCATCATTTTGAAATGTATACCCCCATCATTATTTATCTTAAATTCTGTATCAAGAATTTCTAAATATTCTTTTAGGAATTCTCTCACTGTATCTGTGTCTATCGCAGTATCATCACATCCTCGGGCGTATGCTTCATCCTCTAGAATACTCATATCTTTCATGATTTAATCCTCATCTATTAATTATAAGAGTCGTTTTCTCGACGCGCCTTAGATGCTGCTTTCGCCGCCGCTTTTAAGCGTCGCCCTGCGCGGTCTCCAAATTTGAGCACTTCATTTTTTGTCATTGGATACATGCGGTGTGTATAGCGCGGTGAGTTTGGGTAAGCGCCTGCCGCAAAAAAAAAGGGTCCATCAGAGGTGATATACATTTTGCCCTTCGAGAAAATTGGTTTCATGATTTAATCCTCATCTTCATCAAAAATTGTCCATCCTTCTCTTTCCAGAAGCCAGTGATAACACTTAATCAGGGTGTACACATCATCTTTAGCCCTATGCATACCCACCGGCATATTCCCAGTGGCCATCTTATGCAGTTGGGCAAGTTTAAGCCTGTAGCCTTTAATATGAATGCTTTCCTCAACGGTACAGTAATGATGAATTGGCCAAGGGAAATTAAGCAACTTATCAATCCGTTTGAGTTCATTCGCGACAATGTCTCTATCGAAAGAGAGATTGTGAGCTACCATCACATCAGTATCTTGGAAGAATTCCGCAAGACTTAAATATATTTTAATGAACGATGGGGCATCCTTTACCATTTCATCATCGATACCTGTTATCTTGGTGATGAGCTTAGGGATAGGAATTGGAGGTTTTATTAGTGAATAAAATTCATCGATGAGGTTGAATTCGTCATCAATCTTGCAACAGAATATCTCTATCATATGTGGCTGGGCAAGTAAGCCATTAACGCTTGGCTTAAGCATCCCTGTAGTCTCAGTATCCAGGATAATCTTATTCATTATCATTAATCCTCATTTGTTAAGTTTTTGTTGCTGTCAAGTGTCTTCCAGAAGTTCCAGTTTTGCTGCATTTCGTCGGCATGTATCTGTAATACATCTAGATGATGTCCTGCATTCCTGTACATCTCAACACACTTCTCGCTATCCTCAATCACCAGTCTGACGGAATACTCTGACTGTACAGTGTCTAGCATTTCCTCCTTAAGGACGATCTCCGTACTATCGTCGCCGGATGTCCTCATATACATATTCTCGCAAGGGACATTGTGCTCATTAAGCCATTCGTTAGTCTCCCTCCTATTTGATTCATTCCTATCGGTACATATTATAATATCATACTGGTTCGCAAACTCAGTGACCAACTCTATAATATCCGGATAAGGCTCATCTAAATAACACAAATCGTGGAATGCGTCCCAATCAGGTCTATCATTTTCGATCAAGCTAAGCCTGTGCTCTGGATTAGACAGAGTCCCATCTATGTCTACTATTACACATTCTCTCATGGCATTTGCCTCTCATTTTCGATCTGTCTTTTAAGCCTGGAATACCACCCTTCTTTATTGACAAAATCCATTTCATAGTCTCCAGTGACTTCCCCATGCCAATATGCAGCCCTCATCAATTCTTTTAATAATTCATCCATTCTTAGGGTTCTTCCAACATCCAACTGCATCCTCTTTTTGCTTCTTCCTCAGGGCTGCAATATCTTTATTAAAGGATTCAGGACTCCAGTCCGAGGATTTGAGTTCTTTTACCTTTTCGTGTTCATTTTTTTTCTGGTCTTCGCTTTCAATCATGTCACTAATACTCCCTAATAATATATTTACTAATTTATTTCGTTTCGAATTTCACTCCGACGACCGAAGGATACTTACCACGTTCATCTACCTCTATAGAGACAGGTGTCTCCAGCTGGTTGGATATTTCCATTAATTGCACAGCAGTATCTGGAAATATAGAACCCGTCATCCTTCTCTTAACCCAATGGTCAGCTTTGCTCTTAGCCCAACCTGTATGTTCAACACATATCCATTCACTAAACCGTCTAATTCCACAAACATAGGAAACTTTCACTGAGGTGGGGGAATTTTTTTTGGTATGCAGACTATATGTAATATCACTAACATCCCACCAAGATTTCTTGGTTGTCGCAATAACCGCTTTGCCCGTGCTTCCGTACTGGAGCAAAGTTTTAAACTCAAATTCATGCCCACAATTATCACACACCTTAACGGTCGGATGATGTATCATATCGCAGCTTGGGCAACGCTTGGTTATTGGATCCCCAGTCTTATCTGTCTTACGCTTTTTATGTACCCTTACGTCATTGATTGACCCAAGTCTCTCAGTATTCCCCGCGAAATCGAGCACCAAGCAATGGCTTTTCCCAGCGGAAATACGTAAGCCACGTCCAATCGACTGTACGTGAAAGACTGGTGAGTGTGTTGGCCTAAGCAATACAATAAGGTCAATATCAGGTGAATCAAAGCCAGTGGTAAGAATGTTGACATTAACAATAGCCCGTAAGCTCCCATCTTTATACATCCCAATAATTTTATCACGCTGACCCTCTTTCATTTTAGAGTGCACAATTGATGCTTTGGCACCCCCCTGGATAAGTCTCTCTGTTATATGTTCCGCATGGGCTATGTCGATAGCAAAGATTAGCCACTTTTTGTAATCCTTTCCTGCCTCTAGAACCTCTGTAATCGCCAGGTCGGTTATCTTTTCTTGGTCAAACCTCTCAGACATTTCATTGTTCTTGAAATCTCCCATTGAGGTATGTAATCCTTTTGTATCAAAAGTGAGCTTAGTCTTTTTAGTTCTTAACTTACATAGATAACCATCTTCTATTAGCTTGTTGAAGGCTTCCATATACGTAAGGTCATATACCATATTGTCAAAGAGAGTATCATCCTCCCTGCTATATATATATCCACCACCAAGTCGGTAAGGAGTAGCGGTTAGCCCCAAATATCGCGGGTCATCTAATCCTCTAAAGAAACTGCGATACATGCCTGTATCCTTGTAAGGAATAAGATGAGCCTCATCAATTATGACGAATTTAAACTTTGAAAAATATTCAGGGTGCTTCCAAACAGATTGAATACCCGCAATTGTAACTTGCTCAATCTGCTTGCTTTTCAATCCGCTTGAGAACATCCCTACTTGTAGCAGGGTGTGGTCAGCTATTGTGTCATAATTCTGTTTTAAAATTTCCTTGACATGAGATAGTATTAAGACATTGGTAGTCGGCCATTTCTTTATTGTCTTCTCGACAATATCCGCTATGACTATTGTCTTTCCTGAGCCAGTTGGCATACCAACGCACGGATGTCTATCAGGGTGTCGATGGAGGTAATCGAATACTTTTTTCTCGGCTTCTATTTGATAAGGTCTAAGTATCATAATTCCATTCTATGTGCTTCCACTGCATATGGAGCAGATAATTTTGGTTCTGCTTCACAATTTGAGCTAAATAAAAATAAACCAACAAGTAAACCTAGGAAAAAATTGCCCATTATATTGCCTCCACATCTTCTTCAAGAGTCCACCCGAAGCTAAACCCAGCATTTTTCGGGGGTGCCAGCATTCGCCTGGGATTGCCATTCGAATCTTTATACCCTCCTATATCAGTCCACTCAAATTCCAGACCAATTAATTTCTTGTCTCGCGCTAACAATTCATCGAGTGCACTCTTCGGATTGAATTTACCTTTCATTTCAGCATATCCTCAAGTTCATATGCAGCACACCCCTTGTCCAATTGCTCTGGGGTTAATTCTTTATTGGTCAAAGGGTGTGCTTTTCGGAAAAGCTCCGATTTTGGCTCCTCGCACCGCCACTTTCCTTCATTCTCTATACTCACATGCCTACAAGTTCTACAACTCATTTCAATTGTTTCGTTATTATGGCAAACACCTTTGGCAGGGCAATACCTGCAATCACCCCATGTTGTTTTTCCTGTTCCAATCTTTGGATACAATCTGTCGGCTATGACAGCCTCTATCATCTTGAATTCCACTTCTTCGAAGCGGTTCTCATCGAAATAAATTCTTTCAACATAGATTTCATTATTGTTTTTATTGATAGCCGTATACAGACCTCTGATTAGCTTAGCGTATCCCATGTAAGCTATCATTTGATCATAGTGTTCAGGGTATGATTCCCGTACGCTTTGACTCTTTACAAGTACCTTGAAATTCTTGTCATTATGAGTTTTATTCTCCCATAGGTGTTCTGTCTTCTCGCAGGAAGGCAGCCCTTTCGCCCTGCCATCTATATGGCCTTTCCAATGTCCCGCAAATCCTATCAATTCCATTTGTTCATCATAGACCTTGGCCCCAATGCCTACTAAGTCCTGGCGCATAGATTCCTCAAGCAAATGCCCTTGACTGAACAAACGCTCAATTCTGTATGAATGAGAAGGTTTCGGGAAAGCTTTGCGGAAACTGTACTGTAAAAAACGTAAGCATTTATGCCCTACAGAAGACATTCCTATATAATTTCTAGGGTCATTGCGGATGTGCACATGATAAGACTTATTTTCCCCTATTGGGAGATTATCAAGTGCGTCTTTAATTGGATTCATTATCGGTATTAATGCCATATTACTCTCCTATAATTACAGAGTTCACTAGCAGTCCTGAATAAGAGAGGGAAAATTATCAGGAACTGCCAGTGTCCTCCAACTCGATGTTCACGTAAACATCCACCGAGCGATGCCTTAAGGGCATAGATGCCCATTACGCTATTTAAATGGGTCATCCCCTTGAGCTGTTTCTTCGCCCCTATGACAATCCAAATAGGACGGGTCCCCATGTGTGGCCTCGTCCTCCCAGTGGCCTTCTGAACTATGATCCCCTGTGCTACCAGCACCACCTGTGCTACCTGTGCTACCAGCACCGCCTGTTGGGATATATTTCACTATCTCATTGGATGCAGGATATGCATCAGTTTCTTCGATTATATTCAATTCAACAAAGAGCAGAATGCCATGTAGCTCTTCACTATTCTTGATAGAATCTGTCCCGCAAGCATGGCAAATATCCGCAAGCTCATTTTGTGCAATCTCTACAGTAACAGGATTTTTATTGATGAGGTTAAGCCTGGCCAATATAACTCTTCCTCTCTTCTCGCCTTCTTGAACTTTGAATTGCATTGACAAGTTTGAGCCTTCGGAACTTTTATTCCGTCTTAGTTCTGATTTGACAATCGCAACTAGATACCGAATTCGGCTTCCATCTTCATTCTTGTCAGGCAATGGAGTAAACCCCATTGTCCCATGGTCTTTCCGTTTAAATACCTCGGGTAATTCTGCCATAATTATTCACCTTTTATTTTGTTGAAAATATAAGTCAGATCAGGTTTCTCATGCTTATCTAACATCCCACTTCTATCTTTGCAAGTCGTTCGCCTATCAGCGTTTGTCTGCAAGAATCGAATCTGCTCCTCACCGTCGGATATCTGCATTCGGAAGACTTCATCTACCAGATACGGTAGTCCGTGCGGCAATACTTTCCCGGGTAACATTGGATCGATAGATACGATACCAGTGTCTGAATCTTCTTTCTTGATCTCCTTAGCAGTAAATACTATGTTCAATCCGTCAAGGTCTCGAAAGTTTCTTATCATTGCTCCTGCGCTATCCGCTAGCTTGAGATAAGCCCCGAGGGGGTCTTTTCGCCCCTTTTTGGAAAAAGTCGTGGCTTTAAAGCGGTGCAATAAGACTTCTGTAATTTCAGACAATGAGTCAAGACAAATAGTTTTATATTGCTTAGCTTCATCGCTAAGCTTGATCCACTTGTACACCTCCCCTACATCATCTAATGAATTAACATCAACATAAGGTATATCTACACGAGATAATGATAGCAATCCTTTCTCAGCGGACACAATGAGAGGTGCAGGTGCTGTTGCACATAGCATTGTTTTACCTACTCCAGAGCCTCCGAATATCGCGCACTTAACTCCATTAACCTTTACATCTTTAGTGCTCTTTATGTTGATAGATGGAGCGGAAGAAATAGAGCGAACATTGTCTGGTGACGAATTTATTGGGGGAATCATTCGCTTTCCCAACTGATAGTCAATGTGGGCATGGCGGGAGTCACAATTATGTACTCGTCTATGAGTTCCGAATATTCAAGTTCACGATACGGGGCTAGCGATAACATAGGCTTAGATGAGATACAAGCGGCCTCCTCCTTAGTAAGTACTGCGTTTGCCACCTCCGGGTCTAACTTGTAGTTGTATGATACTTTCGATTTGAGTTCATATCCTGCTATT
Organism: Thermodesulfobacteriota bacterium; assembly: GCA_036446115.1. Lineage (GTDB taxonomy): Bacteria > Desulfobacterota > WTBG01 > WTBG01 > WTBG01 > JAZFSJ01. The sequence continues at coordinate 7,963 of JAZFSJ010000468.1, forward strand.
GTGTATCTATGAGTTCCTTCCTCCTTGTCGTCCGATAGCGCTTCGCATATTAATATACGCAATTCCTTTTCAACTTTCTTAGCTGCGTCTAATGATGCCTTGCAATTTAGCCACTCTTCAATTTTTTCTTGAGTTAATATCATTCTATTTTCTCCTATTTATTTAATTATTTACTACATGGCCTATCATCAAGTGTCTGGGGTATAGACACCTCGTCGTTGTGGCTCGTTTTAATCTCCCAATATATATCAAAACAGATAAGATAAGAGAAAAACAATATAACTATTGTAACTGAGATAAATATTATTAGCATTAAAGCCCCGTGTATTATCATTACTTTATCTCCTTCAATCATTACTTTAGCTCCTTCAATTTCTCCGTACATGCCCTAATATAGCTCATTTCATCAAGTGGCTGGGACACAGACATCGCCACACATTTTATCCTCATCATATTGTTGTGGTTCTCAAGCGCTATACGATAACCGATAGCTATCACAGCTATTGCAAATAAGATAAATACTATTGCGAATGGGGCCTCTTGTATTGTCATTGCTTTATCTCCTTCAATTTAACCCGTGCGGCTTTTGCATCCATCCACGTTTGACGCGCATGTTCAGCCGCAATTTTACACTTCGTTTGCGCATAATCTGACGCATAAGCTGCGTCAAGCGCTTCGTCGTACGCTTTTCCTGCCTCTTCTTGTCGCCGTGTGGCTTCTTGGCGCAACGCAGCAATACACGCAGGACAGGGACGTGTGATATACCTTATGTCCCCTGGAACTACATCTAAGATTACTACACCCGTTCCGTGACACTTATCACAAGCTAATGAGCTATATGTTGTGTCAATCATCATCTATTCCTCGATAAGGTGCTCGATAAGGTGGATGTGCCGCAAATCATAGTTGTCACGTGCGTCAGCAGTTTTCGCCGCAGCGCGATTTACGGCTATTTGCACAGCCGCAAATTGTGCTTTAGCTAACACTTCCGAAACTTCTGCTAACGTTACCGCTGCCCTTTGCGATACAGTTGTGGCTTCTTCTACCTTTTTCAAAGCTGCGACAATTATCAAGTCTACCGCTATCGCCTCTGCTTCTATTTCGGCAGCTTCTTTCTTTTTTTCGCTTTCCGTATTAACAATAATGCCTGTATTTGTCATTGAATGAAAATTATCTCCTATTAAAGGCAAGACTATACTGAACGTTGCGGCAGCGATTGCAAAACCACTTATAAAACCAACCGCCACAACTGCAATTATTGCTGCCATTTCTAGTGCGACGGCTTTAGCTTTATTGATTGTCATAATCTATTCCTCAACGCCAGCCCGTAAATCAATATAGTTGTTACGTGCGGCAATAACTTCGGCAGAAGCACGGATTGAGGCTACTCGCGCACCTGCAAGTTGCGCTTTAGTTAAACGGTCCGCTGCGGCAAGAGTGTCCGCTACTGCCCGCCTCGCTATAGCTGTGATTGCTTCTAACTCTTCTAAAGCTGCGGCAATTGCTAATTCCGCTTCTATTGTTTCTGCTTCTATTTGCTTTTTTTTGTTTTCAGTTGTATTCATCGTTATTACTCCTATTAAAGTGTTTGTCTTACTCTCTACTCTAAAAAGTAAGGTTGACGTAGTTGTGTGGTATGCGAAGGCGGTAGCATTCTCTTTCATACCGTTCCTTGCCATATAGAAATAAAACCATTTCAGAGACTGCGATACGTAGTTTACGTTTGCTTACTCTAAGTCTTGTAAGATAATATGATATCTTTCCCTGGTCTTTTAAGTCCCAATATTGATAGTAGAGCCAACGTTGATTATGATACGCATTAGTCAAAGTTCTAAGCTGCCCACTTAAGCGTTGGTGATTCACCGACCGGTTTCTAGCGAACAAACTTCCCGGCTTAATCATGCTTCGCTTTCCTGTATGTATGATTAAATCTAGCAATCGCTAACGCTAACGCTGTCTTGTCCGCAGCTATTTCTGCCGCTTTTATTGCGTTTGTCACGGCTAGTTTTATGGCTTTAGTTTCATCACTTGGGCTAAAGAAAAAGACAGATTCGTCCGGCACTTGAAAAGGTAAACTTGCTTTCCACTTCAAAAAACAAACTTTATCCAATGCTGCCTCTGCTGCAACTTCTGCGGCAGCTAAATGTTGCGCTGTGTCTTTACCTGGCATTAGATATCATCTCCTATTTATTTAATTATTCTCTATTGCCGCTTGGTTTTCTTCATATATCCAATCACGCAATATCTCTTCTAGAGTGTCATGAGCTTCGCCATAAACTTTTCCATCAGCTTTTTTAGGACAATGTTCAGGGCAAAACTCAAGCCCTACTTTACCCTCCGTCGTGCCATCTCTTATAATAGTAAAAGTTCCCCAGCCCTCAAGCAGTTTATAAGGTTCCCAGTCAGTTCTACCCATATTATCTATTTCTACGTCACAGCCTTTTTCGTCACACCTTATAACTTTCATTGTGTTCCCCTCTTCATATTGTTTTGAATGGATATTTTGATTACGCTGTCTATTTTAATAAGCCGGGAGTATATCTTATTCTATGCACAAAGTATAGGTAGGTGTATACGGAACATAAGACCTTGATTCCAGGAGCATTTTACTATTTAATCAATTGGACATATAATAGAGATTCTTCGTACTCTCTCTATCGTCTCGGAATTAAAATATGATAAAAATAAGTTGTTTCAGTGGCAACGAAAAGAATGTCACGGATGGAGTGGTAATCGAATACACATTTAATGATTTGGCAGATACATTTAGCGAACCTCAGGAAGGAAAGAAGAATGATGGATACTTCGTAAGAGGGGCCCTAGAGCCTTTCTATCGAAAAGATGTCAACTTAGAATCATCAGAACTACTTATATTAGACGGAGACAAATCACTCACTGATGAGAATTCTGCGCCACCTCCGGTACAAATCCATAAGTATCTCAAATTCAAAAATATATCACATTTCATTTACACCTCTCACAGTCACAGTCATAAAGTAAACAAATATCGGGTCATTATACATTGCGACTTGCCAGGTAAAACATGGCTCAGACCTACAACGCATAAAATATGCAAGGAATTAAACAATGAAGGAATACCTCTCAAATTTGTTAAAGAAATGGGGACATGGAGCCAACCGTGGTTTGTGCCGAGAAGAGACGACCCAACTGACGGACTTTTTGAATACTATCATCATGAAGGAGTCAAATACGAAGGGGACAATGCGCCCCCGGAAAGAGGAGCTGATGGAAATAGCAATACGTCTCAAGAACATTCTACGACTGTTGAACGAATCAGACAGATACAATCAGGTGAAGTGCTACACGACAACCTTGTCGCTCTCTCGTGGGGATTCGTACGTGATGGTATGCATCCCACAGTGGTACAGGCGACGCTGGAAGGGATTATGGCAGCTTGTAAAATTAAGGATGATAGATGGGAGACTAGGCTCAAAGACATTCCGAGGTATATCCGTGACGCTTTACCGAAACAAGACTGCATTTCGATAGATGATATTGGCGAAGAAGAAGACGAAAAAGAAACCCATATTCCTTGGCCTCCGGGATTGCTAGGTAAGCTATCTGATGATGCTCTTTCGATGCAGATCCACCAATATGACGAAGTAGCGGTTATATCCGCTGTAGGATTGGTGGCCGGGATAGCAGGTCGTAAATTTAATGTGTCAAGAACAGGACTCAATATATATGCAACTTTGATTATGAGGACCGGCATGGGGAAGGACTCAATTAATGAGTTTATTGAATCGGCGTTAATCAATTTAAATGAAGTAGGTAATGCGTATAGCTTTCTCGGTCCAGGCAGGTTTACCGGACCGACCGCAGTTTTTAAAGGACTCAAGTCAGCTCGGTCACAGATATGCGTATTCACGGAAGCGGGATTGTTACTCCGAAGTAGAGCCGGAGATATGGATGGCTTGACTAGAATGTTCTTGTCGCTATATACAGTGTCTGGAAAGAATAGAACTAGCAAGAAAGAAATTTTCTCCTCGACTGAGGATACTATCTCCGCTCTGAGAGCACCGGCATTATCTATCATAAATGAAGCGACACCTGAGACCTTATTGTTAGCTTTTAAAGAAACAGGCTCTCTAGAAAATGGACTGTTGCCCCGGCAATCTATCTTTCGAGTATCCAGAAAAAAGCCATATCCGGTTGCACCAAAGAGTGAGTTATCGGATAAATGTATGCAAAGGCTCATGGAGTTAATAAAAAAATGTTCTAACTTTCAGGCAGTCGAAGATCCAGAAGCGTGGGATATGCAATACGATGATGAGATTGTAGATGACATATCGAAACATGCTAATGTCTATGTAGATTTGTACAATGAATTTATTGGCTCTGATATCACCAAAGCAATTATGGCATCTAGACTGCATGTCAAGGCGCTTAAATATGCGGCTATTGCGTCGGTCTTTAACCATACAGACGCAATTATCAGGAAGCCCGAATGGGAATGGGCGAAAGAACTCGCTGCCTTTGAGTACAACGGAGTAGATAGATTTTTTAAAGGATCTACTAGTAACAATCAACATGATTTAGCAACTCTGATTGGTAGAATTATCTTGAAAATATTAAACAATGGATATAAAGTTCCGAAAAAACAAATGGATAAAAAGTATCGCGATGCATGTATATTTTCGAAATACGCGTTGTCCCAATGTGTAATGAATAACTCTGAGATAAATGCGATCAGTGACGATGCGGAAAAGAAATCGAATCCTCGCACTGGCCTGGAGAAGGTTTTAGAATATATGATTCGGAATGATTTCCTCGTCAGAGTCGAGGACAAATGGGGCAACAAGAAGAGCCTATACCGAATTACGAAATTGTTTAAGCGATTGATGACATGACAGATGATATTGTAATACACCTGCCGTGGCCACCTAGTTCCAGGGCATATTACACTTATACAAAACGTGGGGTGTATCTTAGCAAAAATGGACGTAAGTATAAAGAGGTAGTGGCGAAGGCGGTGAACGAACAAATCCCTGCTTTGACTCTTACTTATCAGTTGCGTATCACAGTCAAGATGTTCCCCCCTGACCGACGAAAGAGAGACGTTGACAATCACCTGAAAGGATTGTTCGATAGCTTGGAAGAATCAGGATTAATAAAGGATGACTGTCTCTTTGACCAGGTCTTCATATATCGGGGGGTAGTCATTGCCAAAGGGGCAGTCATAGTCGAAATTAACAAAGCGGGGCCACTGCTTACATATCCTCCGGCTCTTTAATCTTATTCTGTGCTATCTTGGAGACTTTTTCGATTGCTTCGGAAACTATGATTGCTTCGGAAACTATTGTATTTAAATCTGCCTCTGACAATTTCTCGGACACTATGATTGCTTCGGAAACTATTGTATTCAGGTCTGCCGCTGGCCATTCCTCCCAAACTGGCTCATCATTAGAGAATTTATTCAGCCATTCTTCGACTGAGCGTAACGCTTTCAGCAATTCCGGCATGTGTTTTGGGTCATCCAATACGAATGCCGCTTGTGATTCAGGACTTGTCTTAATCATGATCGAACATCCTTAATAAAGTTGAATCATTCTCGCATTGATCAATAGTGACCTTTACAACTTTATGCCCTAATCGCCGCTCTCTACGTCTATCAACTGGAGTCGTTGTAACATACGTATGAATACACTCCTCATCTTTTCCTTTGTCAATTATTTCTTGAATAGCTATTAACATGATGCTACTAGTTCCTCAGTGAGAGTTTAAGTCTCGCTACAATCATCTTAGTATATCGTTCCGCTGCTGCTCTTGCCTCTTCTGCCGCAGCTTCTGCTTCGGAAGTTGCGATTAGCCGCGTTTTTAGCGCCGCTCTTATCGTCACTTTTGCTGCCTCTTTCTCTGCTTTTTCTGCTATCACCGCTACTTTTTCTACGGCGTACGCTGCTATTTCCACTGCTCTTGCATCTTTTGCCTCTGCTTTTGCTATTGCTTCTTCTTCTGATATATCTGCGATATCTTCCTCACCTATCACCGTTTTTAGCGCCGCTCTTATCGTCGCTTTTGCTGCGACTGCTTCTTCTTCTGATATATCTGCGATATCTGATATATCTTCCTCCTCAATAATTACTCCTCTCATTCCACTGATTGTGAGGGCGGGATTATTATCGTTCGATAACCGTCCATCTGATATATCTGCTATATCTGCTATATGCCTAAGGCATTTTGACACATTATCTGTTCCTGACCAGTCCCCGGCAGATATTGAAATAGGGACTTTGGACATCTTTTCGTATAACTCAAAATCATTAATTCCAAGTATTTCTTCGCAACTTGACCCAACATGTTCACCGATTGAGATACCTCGTATCATCCCTGCTAAGCCTATGACGCACCCAGGGGACCCGCAATCCGGGACCCGGATTGCGCTGTAGCTATATTCGTCAGGGTGATTATCGATGTAATCTGCGGTTAATCTGCATATTTTTGAAAATGTCATTGTAACTCCTCCAGCTTTTCGGAAAATAGATATTTGTTAATAATAGTTTCGTCGCCGTCGGACAATAGTTGACCGTGGATAAATTCAATCGCATCTTTTTTTGTCATAGACGTTATAGGAGTTTCAGGGCGGTAATTTTGATCGTTTGATGTTTTTGCTTCGAAAAAATGTCCCGATTTTGTGATCATAAGGTCATTGCTGCCGATATCATTGCCATCCGCATCGAAGACATCTTTGCTATAGATTAAGATAGCTTCGTCAGTGTTATACATTCGTCCATTTAAAATTGCTTTCATGATTTAATCCTCGTTTATTTATTTTAGGAGTCGGCATTGTATTGTATCTGTTAATGTACGCTCTTCAACCATTTTTCACCTCCCGGTCAATTAGGCGTCGAGTGGTGTCAATCAGTTGCTGATGAGCGTCTTTCGCGTCGTCTTTCGCATCTTTCGCATCGTCTTTAGCTTCTTTCGCTGCGGCGCGAAGGGTATCGGAAAAAATCGTGGCTTTGTCTGCTGCAATCCAGCTATCCTTGGCTAATCCAGATGCAACGCGGCTGCGAGTTTGCGCTAGATCGTAGTCTGCAATAGCTTTTGAGATTGCGTCCCTTATGTTTGTCATGTCATTATTCCTCTAAGTTCTTCTTAACTAACGCTTCCGCTTCGCGGAGTTTCAACGTCATCGAATCAAAATTGTCAGCCCAGTAGAATACATTATCGCCCCCAGTTGCAGGTGCTAAATTTATATCGACTTGAGCTAGTCCGTGTATTACATGACCAATGTTAGATTGTCGAGAGTGATCTGAGACTCTAACTCCTAAGTTAATTTCTTTTCCATTTACATCTTTTGTTAGCGTATAATATCGTCCCGCCCCGCTTCGAGATTGATCAATATCCCATCCTTCCGATTCCGCAAGGATATACATCATATCTGCAAGATCATATTCGTTCACTCCTGGGGAGAAAACGTCATTGATTGACTCAGGTTTATCTTTTAGATATTTGGACGCAGAATCTTTGACATAATCGTCATAAGACATGATGTTTTTACCAGAGCTATATTCATATAGTTCATTAAATTCATTTTTTAATTCTACAACTTTACCTGATTTTATTAAATCCGCTAATTCACTGGGAGCATTTTCCAGGTCACCATACATTTCGATAACATCTGATTTAGAATTATATTCTGCATACCAAAAATCCTCGTCATCAATTAATCCTCTCATGTCCCTGATTGTGAGAGCTGGATTATTATCGTTATAACTGTTCATCATTTTCGCTTTGACACTTGCGCTTATCATGATTTAATCATCCGAGTGTAGCGTTCCGCTGAGTCGTTGATCTCTTTTGCCGCAGCTCTTGCAGCTTTTGCTGTTTTTGCCGCTTCTTCTGCCGCTCTTATCGCTGTTTTTATCGCTGCTTTTGCGACAGCTTGATCGGCTTCTTTTGCAATCACAGTCGATTCCGCGACATCGTACGCTGCTGTTTCAACTGCCTTGGCGGTTTCCGCTACAGCCTTGGCTATTTTCGCAGCTGCGTATATCGCTTTAGACACTACTTCTTGATCCACTTGAGATTCTTTCATGATTCAATCCTCATTTATTAATTTTAGGAGTCGGCATTATTACATGACCTGGTCGTCATGTCAAAATCAGGTCTAAAAAAGCCCCGCATTAAGCGGGGCTGGTGGGGGTGGGCTTGGAAGGGGTTGAGTCTATCCAGTTTTGTTTTGCGTCGTCAACACGCCGCTGTGTGATAACAACCTGTTGCTGTGCGTATGCGAGCTGTTCTTGAGCTTCGCAAAGTCGTCTTGCCGCAGCGTCGCGTGTAGTTTTTGGCATGTCATTAACTCCTTTTGATTTCAATAGAGCTTATCAACTCTTTACCATTTTGATAGAGATTTTTAATCTCTTTGATATCCCATTCATTTGCTTCATATTCTCCAATTAATTTCCGATTTAGATAAACATTAAAAATATCATCTGGCATTAACTTTATTGTTATTTGCATATCGTCGCGCTCTCTATTTTATTTAATGAGTCCTGATTATTACATGACCTGACGATCATGTCAAAATCAGGACTAAAAAAAGCCCCGCTGGTTGCAGGGCTGGGTGGGGTGAGGTTGTTGTCAGGTGTCAGGTGTCAGGACGAAAACCCGGTGCCAAATTTCGGAACTCAAGCCATTTCGTTCGCGCGGCTTTTGCTTCCTGCTGCACTTGATTTGCAAATGCGATTGCATCGTCATAGTTTGACTGAGCATAAGCTAATGCACTAGTTGCGGCACTCGCTTTTTCCTCCGCGTTTTTTGCCACCGCTTCACGCTGCACGACATCTTTGTACATCGCGTCGTTCGCGGTGACAAATGGGCGATAAGTAGTTATTTTTGCGGGCATAATTTAATCCTCCTCAGGTGTTATCGTCTTTTTTTTCGCCCTCAGCCATTCAACCCGCGTCGCTTTCTTGTGCGGGTATCGACCCACCAGGCGGCCATCATTTTCGCGGACATAATAAAGCAAATCAGGCATTAATTCGATAGTTGCATTTGTCATAATCTAATCCTCCAGTAAGTCGCTTAATCGCGTTTGTGATTGTTTTAGATGCAAAAGTTGTGTGTGTATTTGATCATAGTCCAAAAATCTAAACCAGTTGCCAGTGCCGTGTTTTTGATTGTAGCTAAGTAGCTTAACCGCGTTTTTGATCCATTTGGTTACGTCAGGCGCGTCAAAATCAAACCAACATCCCTTGTTGTAAATGTCGATACAAGTGCGTACGTCATCGATATGCGTGTCAAATTTGACGAGCAACGTTATTGTGTCATCAGATGCATTTGGTTTTGCTGTGTCCATATTTTAGTCCTCAAGATCTATTAATTATAAGAGTCGTGATTATTACATGCGACGAGCACAAAAGCCAGGCCAAAAAAAAGCCCCGCTGGTTGCAGGGCTGGTGGTTGGTGAGTGGGGTTTAAAGCAGATATTTGTAAATAAGAGCTTCTTCTTTATCCGTCAAAAGTTGACCGTCGATAAATTCAATCGCATCTTTTTTTGACAAAGCAGATATATAATTATCGCGATAACAGTTCTGCCCGTTGCTATTTTGCGCGTCAAATAAGAGTCCTTTTTGATGCTTAGTAATCATCAAATCGTTGCTGCCTGCATATGTGCCATTACAATCATATGCGTCTTTTGACATAATTAATGTAGCTGTGTCAGTATTATAAGATTTGCCGTTGATTATTGCTTTCATTTTGATCTCTCTCTATTAATTTAATGAGTCGTCATTATATATGTAGACACCTGGGATTGCAATCAGGGACTAAAGCGCGAGGGATTAAAAAGTGCGGGGATGGAGTGCAAAGCGAGTGATTTTAATCCCTTTTTAATCCCTTTTTTAGTCCTTTTTAGTCCTTGTTTATCTTTAAATATCAAAGGGTTACGTAAAAGGACTAAAAATATGGAGGGGGGCGAGCGAGGGCTTTTTCGCCCCAGGGGGATAAGAGTCCTTTAGTCTATCCCTTTAATTAACTCATTGATATATATATAATAACAGGGATTATTAAAGGGACTAAAAAGGGATTGTTCAGGGATTATTTTCGCTTGGCCTGAAAATAGTGACCAGGGGCAAAATCAGGTCTAAAAAAAGCCCCGCGTAAAGCGGGGCTGGTAGGTGCAGGTGGGTGAGTTATTGGTTATCATTAAATAGATATTTGTTAATGAGGGTCTCTTGATCGGTAGTGAGTAGATGCCCGTCAATAAATTCTAACGCCTCTTCTTTTGTTAGATCAATTATATAGTTGCCTCGATAACAGTCTTGTCCGTTTGAGTCTTGTGCTTCAAAAAAATGACCTGATTTTGTGATCATAAGATCATTATCCCCAGAATCTGAGCCATTTGAGTCACGCGCGATGATCGACATGATCAAAGTAGCTGTGTCAGTGTTGTACATTTTGCCGTTAATTATCGCTTTCATTTTTGGTCTCTCTATTTGATTATAAGTGAGCTGTGATTATTACATGCGACGCATCAAAACTCAAGCCAAAAAAAGCCCCGCTTAATGCAGGGCTGGTGGTGCAGGTGGATAAATTGTAATTAGTCTGCGTAGTCCAAAAATCTAAACCAGTTGCCAGTGCCGTGATGATCATTATAATCGATTAACAAAACTGCGTTTTGGATTGATTTTGATTGATCAAAATCAAATCGATAGCATCTACTGTATACATCGATTATTTTGCAAACGTCACGGATGTTTGTTTCAAATTTAGTGAGTAGCGTTTTAGTGTCATTGTCATTGATAGTCATATATTGTATCTCTCTATTAATTAAGTGAGCTGTGATTATTACATGGATTGACGCAAAACTCAAGCTAAAAAAGCCCCGCTGGTTGCAGGGCAGGTGGTGCTAAATGCGAGCGTCGGCAAGTGCGTCGAGCGGGTCACGATGACCGTAGAGTTCAACTAAGTTCTGTCTTTTTGAGGCGTCGGCGTCTAGCAAAAACGGAGTGGGATTATTATCTGCAAATAGATATTTGGTGATCAGCACTTTGTCGTTGATTGATAATACGTGATCTCGGATAAAAAATTGACTTGCATCTTTAATCATTAAGTCTCGGATAGTCATATATTGGATCTCTCTATTTGATTATAAGTGAGTCGTCATTATGACAGATCACAATCGCAATGTCAAAGGCAAAAGGCAAAGGCAAAGGCAAAAGGTAAAAGGTAAAAGGCAAAAGGTCGCTCGGACCTGGGCAGCCGTGGGGGCTGTGGATTGGGGCATGAAAGGGTGGTGTGCGGATTTTGAGGGGTCAAAGAGGCCGAGGGGTCTATATTATTGAAGGGACCCGCATTTGCTTAATGTCTTCCCCTCGCGCTCGGGGGCCTTCTCATTTTTTAATTTTTAGTAAAAATTCACTCCTACCCCTCAAGACCATATCCTGACTTTTCCAAGAGTCTTCCATTTTCGGAGAAAATAATCTAAAATATAACGTAATTATATTTTTCCAGAGCGATGAGAATAAAAACAGTGACATCAGAATACGAATTAGCCAAAGAACATCTAAATAAACTATCTCCATCTGACCTTGATGAGATAGAGCAATTATCTGTAGGGTTAAGTGAATCTGAATGCTTACTTTATTTTGGATTTAAAAATATAAAAGATTTAGGTGATAAGAGTAATCCGCAGAATAAAGATAAGCAAATGTTTACCAGAGCCTTTAATAGAGGCAGACTGCGTGGTAAAAATAACGCTGTTATTAAATTGTTCGAATCAATGGGAAGCAGACAAGGAGCGGCTGCATCGCTCAGCTATCTAAAACGATTTGCGGACTTGTGGCACGATGATTCAGATATTGACGATAACGAAGGCGGGAAGTCGATATCTTTCAAAGTGATAATGGACTAATGGGAATACTCAAATTAAAAGAATCTCCTTTAACCCCAAATAAAGATGTGGTTGAAGTTTTAGAAGCTCTTTTGGAAGACGCAAGAGATGGTGAAATTATTGGGATTGCAATAGCGGCACAACATAGAAAACATTATTTCCATACATCATGGGTCCTATCTGATCTTGATGCATCGGCATTACATCTTATTGGAGTGCTTGAAAAAATTAAATATGAGCTGTGTGGAAACCTTGAATCGTGAAATAGTTTACAAACCTGAATCCACGCCAAAGAGATTCCATTTGAGCGATGCATTTGTGCGCGGGTTAATTGGGCCCATCGGAAGCGGAAAATCAGTCTCGTGTTGTTGGGAACTTATGATGAAAGCCCATGAACAAGCCCCATTTGAGGGCATCCGAAGCAGCCGCTGGATAATCGTAAGAAACACCTATCGGGAATTAATGGATACTACGATGGAAACATTCTTCTCTTGGTTTCCTAAGTCGACTGGTGATTTCCAAAAGATGAACATGAAGTTCATCTATAGGAAGAAACTTGATGATGGAACCATAGTGTATGCAGAATTTTTATTCCGTGCACTTGACAAACCTGACGACATTAAGAAATTACTTTCCCTTGAGCTTACCGGTGGCTGGCTTAATGAAGTGCGAGAAATACCTAAATCAGTAGTAGATATGCTTATAGGTAGACTTGGTCGGTATCCAAGAACTGGAGTCACATGGTCAGGACTTATAATGGACACAAATCCTCCTGATGAAGACCATTGGTGGTACAAACTATTTGAAGTCGATTGTCCTGGTGATTATGAGATATTCCATCAACCTAGCGGTCTGTCTAAAGAAGCCGAGAATCTACACAATCTATTGCAGAAGCCAGAACATTCAACAATGACGATGGAAGAGCGCAAGGCGGTAGGGAGAGTGTACTACACTAGAATGGTTGCTGGGAAAGATGAGGAATGGATTAATGTATATGTTCATGGGAAGTATGGATTTGTAGTAGATGGGAAAGCGATCTATCCAGAATTCAATGACGCAATCCATGTCAGTAGGCAGGAAATTATTTTACCAGAAGCATGTAAAGAAAATACTATATGGATTGGAATAGATTTTGGAAGGACCCCTGCGGCTGCATTCGGTTTTCAGGCTACAGATGGCCAATGGATAATTTTTGATGAAATGGTAACTGATAACATGGGGGCAAGGCGTTTCTCTGAGGTGCTTGGGCAAAAGATTCGCCAAGAGTTCTCTAAATATCACTTGGAGATATGGGGCGACCCAAAAGGCGCGGATATGACCCAAGTGGATGATGAGACCCCCTACCTTGTGCTTCGAGGTGCCGGAATAGAGGCTTGGCCAGCCAATACCAATGACCCGGTAATCAGAAGGGAAGCGGTTGCCATTAATTTAATGAGATTGACGATGAGCGGAAAACCAGGATTTATCATTGGGCCGAAGGCGCGTATATTAAGGAAATCAATGAATGGTGGATATAAGTATAAAAGGATGGCTATTGCAGGACAAGAACGCTATCAAGAAAAGCCAGATAAGAATATGTATTCTCATATTGCCGAGGCTGTGCAATATTTAATGATTGGGGCAGGAGAAGGCGATGAATTAATCGGAGCAACTTTAACTGGTCAAAAGCCCATAGATTATAGTGAACTTGATAGGGCAGTGATATAATGGCGCATAAAGTTCTTGAAGATATAATGCAAATTCATCAAGTTGATCAATTGCTTGAGGAAGTATTTATTGAGAATGAAGAACAAGTTAGGAGTAATTCGGCTGGTCGTCAACCTACTCAAATGGATGACTCAGAATTGAAAACCATTATAAATGCAGAAATGGGGCAATCATATGGAGAGGAGAATTCTGAACTTGCTAGTGATAGGGCTCGTGCATTAGATTATTACTTTAACAGGCCAAGAGGGGACGAAATTCCCGGAAAAAGTCAAGTTCAATCCTCTGATGTAATGGATGTTATTGAGTGGATGCTTCCTGATATTATTGAAGCATTTACTACTAATGATAATGCCGTATCTTTCAAAGCAAATAGCGCGGAAGATGAGCAATCAGCAAGAAATGAAACTGCTTACATAAATCAAATATTCTATAGCGATTGCAATGGATACTTGATGCTATACGATTTCTTTAAAGACGCATTGCTGCAAAAGAATGGAATTGCCAAAGTATTCCGTGATGATAGAATTGAAATACGATATGCAGAATATACAGAAGTTACTGAAATTGAATTAGAGCAAATATTAGCGGGGGATGAAGATACAGAAGCCGAAGTTCTTGAACTTGAGGAAAATGAAAAACTATTGACTGAACTAAGCCCTGAGTCCCAGCAGGAAGCGAAAATGCTTCCCCAAGTCCAAGAGCAGATGAAGCAGATAATGATGGAAGCCCAACAAAATGCCGTGCAAGCATTGGAAGAATCTGGGGAAAATTCAATGGTGATGACTCAAGAGACTCAAATGATGATGCAACAGTATGTCCAAGAGTCAGCCGCCGAAGCCCTGGAAAGCATCGTGGTGACCCTGTACAATGTAAAGCTAAGA
>JAZFSJ010000469.1:0-2155 GCA_036446115.1 Thermodesulfobacteriota bacterium
CCTGTAGCGAAGGGGCCATTGAGAGTGATGCAGATACCGGTAAGCCTATTTACAATCCTGAACCATGCTTATACTGTGGAGATTGTATTCGGTCCTGCCCCACAGATAGCTGGCAGGAAAAGATTAAAGGGTGGATGGTACGAGTGGGTGGAAGACATGGAAGACATCCTATTGTTGGATATAAAATAGCGGAATTCATTTCAGACGAGGACATACCAAAGTTTATAGATACTATCACAAAATGGTATAATAAGAACGGTCAGGAATATGGCAGAACAAGAATAGGAGTAATCTTACAAATCCCTGATAAGTGGGATTCATTTGTTAAAACATTGCGAAAGGTGCTGGGAGATAAAATACTTAAAGATCCGAGGCCTCCTTCAAAAAATGAGCTCCATTTCTAGTAAGGAAAACAAACTATCACCTGTGAAACGGGTAGCTTGGCCGCCTGCTCAGCCATGGCTTTGTTTGCAACCGGACGGGTGAAACAAAGGAAACACGAAAGCGCTAATGTTTCCTTTTGCGGTCCCGTGTAAAGTAGGGGGTTTTCAAAGCAAACAATGTAGCACATAAAGACAGTGCCAATTTCCACAAGCATTCCCTAATTTCTTAAAGAAAAAAGAGCCCTATGGACTTTACTGAAAGCCAAATCGAGAGGTACAGCCGCCACATCATACTTAAAGAGATAGGCGGAGAAGGACAAAAAAAGATTCTAAACGCCAAGGTGGTCATCATAGGAGCTGGCGGGCTGGGCTCTCCCACTGCTTACTACCTGGCAGCCGCCGGAGTGGGAAAGATCGGTATTGTTGACAGTGATAAAGCAGATTTGAGTAACCTGCAAAGGCAAATTCTCCACTTCACCAAAGACGTAGGAAGGTTAAAGACAGAATCTGCACAAGAGAAGCTCACCGCCATCAATCCAGATTGTGAGGTCGTACCTCATACTATTAGGATTAATGCGAAAAACGTCCTGGATATCATTGGCGAATATGATGTGGTGATTAACGGCAGCGACAACTTCCCTACCCGTTATCTGATTAACGATGCGTGCGTAATCAGCAAAACTCCTCTATTTGAAGGAGCGGTAATCGGTTTTAGCGGTCAAGTCATGACTATTTTACCTTATGAAAGTGCCTGCTACCGCTGTCTCTATGAAGAGCCTCCCCCCCCCGGACTGGTTCCCAGCTGCCAGGAAGCCGGGGTAATGGGAGCAACCCCGGGTGTCATTGGATTAATTCAAGCAACCGAAGTCGTGAAGTGGATTTTAGGCAGGGGAAAACTTCTTACCAACAGGGTACTGATTTACAGCGGTTTGGATATGGAATTTAATGAAATACCAGTAGCACGCAACCCCAAATGCCCTGTGTGCGGAGATCAGCCTTCCATAAAAGATCTGAGAGAAGATACTTATCAAACAGATCAAGTGTGCGAGCAAAGATGAGAAGTGTATTCAATACTACCGAGTAATTTACTTTAACCTTTGAGTGTGTATACCACATTCTCCTCCACACTTACTTGTGTTTTGCCACCTGCCTTCTCTTTCCAATTGCTCCTCAAGAATAGGTTTAGTACACGGCTCGCATCCTAATGACCTGTATTTTCTCCCATCTGGTAGCTCTGTTGTATACCATGGGTGTAATGGGATCTGATGATCCTGTAAATACTGCAATACTTCTTCTTCGGTAAATGTTAAAATGGGATTTATTTTTATCAGTCCACCCTTTTCCTCTACTTCCTTATAATCTTCTCTCACTCTTCCTTCAGTATTCCTTAAGCCACATATCCACGCATCCAAATCCTTTACTGCTATTATTGTGGGTTCAACTTTAAGGAGCCTACAACATTCATCGGGATCAACATCGTAAATTTCACTTCCTGTTTCATCTTTGATTTTTGATGCAGTTCGCTGAAATTCATCATGAGGGAGTAGTCTCAAATCCAAATGATTATCCTGGAAAGGCTCCGGAATGCTGTCTGAAACAATGTATACGGTTACATCTAAATTCATCTGCCGATTCATTTCTTTTAGATAGTCAAATGTTTCTTTTGGTTTGTAAGAAGTCATTATTGCAAACACCGGGATGTGGGGATATACTTCCCTTGCCAGGTGAACGGTAACCATACTGTCTTTACCAAAAGAGCAGGCTACGGCTGT